>NZ_CAKKMM010000008.1:0-32777 GCF_918698205.1 Microbacterium sp. Bi128
GCGGCCTTGTGGGCCGCGCGGGAAGTGCTTGTCGGAATGTGGCCGTATTCGGGGTTCCCCTGGGTACGGGTAGGAATGACGCAAGTGTCGGGACCTTTTCCTGAGGTGGCGTCCTGGGTGGGATCGACGGGTGTGACTTTCCTCGTGGTGGGTGTGTGCGCCGCGAGCGTGCAGGCCCTCCGGCCGGGGCGTCGCACCCTGCGCGCAGGCCTACCAGCGCTCGTGGGTGTCCTACTCATGGCGGTCACACCCCAGTACGCCACCCAGACCGTCGGAACGTTTACTGTCGGGTGGGTCCAAGGCAACGGGCCGGCAGGCTACTTTGACGACCGCGACAAAGGCGACATGCTCCGAGCCCAAGCATCAGCATCGAAAGCGATTCTGGGCCAGCGGATGGACCTACTCGCCTGGCCGGAAGGCTCCGTAGACATCGACCCGGCGTCCTCAGAACCCACGCGTCGACTGCTGGGTGAAATATCCGCCGCATACGGTGCCCCTCTCCTGATCAACGCGGCAACCACAAGAGGCGAGCAGACCTTTAACTCGACCATGCTGTGGGAAACGGACGGTAGCGAGCAGACCTACGACAAGATCAACCCCGTCCCGTTCGGTGAATACGTGCCCGACCGGTGGCTGTTCGAACGTCTCGCGCCTGACCTTGTCGGCCTGATCCAGCGGGAGTACAGCCCAGGCAGATCGGCGCCAGTGATGGATGTGGGAGACACCCGCATAGGGTTGGCGATCTGTTTTGACGTCATTTATGACGACGTGATCTTTGATGCGGCACAGCGAGGCGCGCAGGTCTACATCTTCCAGACAAACAACGCCGACTTCCGCGGAACAGACGAGAACGTGCAGCAGCTGGCCATCGCGCGGATGCGAGCCATCGAAACGGGGCGCGCGGTGGTCAATGTTTCCACTGTAGGAACGAGCCAAGTGATCAATCCCGATGGTTCCATCGTGGAGACCATCGGGGTGGACACGGCCGCTGGGCGAGTGAGCGAGGTGCCGCTACGGGCAGGAATCACGCCGGCAAGTTGGCTCAGCCCCATCGTCGAGACTGCAATGGTCGTCGCGTCGGCCGTTGTGCTGTTGTGGGTCCGTCTGCACATCCACGTTGGTGCGCGGAAACGGTCGTGAGCTGGACGGACAGCAGACCTTGTCGCACACCCCGCACGGGGAGCGCACACTCCGCCTCCGATGCCAAGCTGCCCCGGCCCGGCTGCGATGTGCAGCCCGGGTTGATACCATCGCTGCGATGCTGGTGACCGCGGGAAGCGCCCCACTCGTGGGCAGTACCGCCTCCGTCGTGAGAATGAGGATCATAGCCAGCCTCCTCTTGTTCTTGATGTGTCTTATCGCTGTGTGGTCAAGCAGCCACTCGGATGCTTCCGCGAGGTCTGATGCCACCTCCCCAGCCCTTACGTTGGAGAGCGGTCACAGTGGTCAGGCAGTTTTAGATGAGCCCACCGGCGACGTTGTCGTCAGCCTGGCGCAGGCTCTCCCGGCGGCGGCTGTGGCGCTATGCCTGGTAGGTGTGTGCGTTGCGGGAATGGTACTGGAGCGTCGCTTCCGTCTCATGAGGGTGCAGCTCAGTGCCATCCGCTTACCTCGACGCGCACGGCCTCAAATTGTGTGTACTGCCCGCCCACGCTCTCAGACGCGAAGTCTGATCGAGCTGTCTCTTTCACGGACCTGATCCGTGCCGGCGCTCCGAGACTCACACCTTCTCAGCTGATGTGATGCCAGCGAGGGTGTGGTCAAACGCATTCTCCCACCCCTTCGGGCGCGGTCGTACGGATGCACTCGGAGCGTTCTAGGTCCGATTAATCGACGACTGCCGTATGTGCTGGATCCCCGGGCACCGCAGTCTCACTGAAAGACACCCATGCACAAGCTTTTCGCTACCCGTTCGCCTCGCTGGTTCGCAGCCGCCGGTATTGCTGTGATGGCTCTATCCGCGGCACTTGTCTTGCCCAGTTCGTCGCCGGCTCGTGCTCACGACGCCCTAGTTACGTCCTCTCCAGCAGCGGATGAGGTCGTCACGTCGATCCCGACCGAAGTCTCGATGACATACAGCGGCGAGGTTTTTGACGCCTCTAGTGCCATCGTGGTGGAAGTCATCGACTCCGCCGGAACGAACGTCGCGCTGACGACTCCCGTGGTCACTGACACGAAGGTGACCCAGGCAGTGGAGCCACTCTCGTCGCCAGGCGTAGTCACGGTTCGCTGGCGCGTGGTCTCCAGCGACGGTCATCCGATCAGCGGTGAATACGCGTTCACTGTTGACGCTCCTGTGGCACCTTCAACGTCCGCGGAACCGGAAGCCTCTGCGATTGCGGCTTCCCCCTCCGCACCCGGGCAAAGCCCAACCATCTCTTCGACGCCAGAGCAGAGCGCGATGGCGGGCGCCGTGGCGGAGGTCGATGAGCCGACAAGCAGCATCAGTGTTCCGCTCGTAGTGACGGGCGTCGCTGTCGTCATTCTCGGCGCGGCGGCGCTTGTCTTTTTCTCGTCCGGACGGCGTCGGCGACAGCAGGTGAAGCAGCAAAAGGGCACCGTCGATGAGCAGTGAGACCCAGTCGACACACCAGCCACTCCTCCTGACACGAAGGGAACGGCGCCACGCTAACGAGCTCAGGATGCGTGACGCGCGGAGCGTTCGCCGTCCGAAGGCCGCGCGCGCATTGGGCGCCCGTCCGCTTGTTGCGAGTGCGTTGGCGCTGGCGCTCATGTTTCCTCTAGCGCTGCCGGCGTACGCGGCCTCACCTGTCGCGGAGACCGAGTCAACCTTGCAGCAAGCTTCTGCGGACGACTCGCAACAATTCACCGCGTCCTCCGCGCTCCCCGCTTCGCCCCTCGACAGGCAGAGCTACGCAGCGACCTCTCAGGACGAGATCGAGCAAAAGAGGGCGAGAGACGCTGCGGCGGCCGCGGCCGCAGCAGCACGCGCAGCTCGACCCGCTACCACCCTCGCTGCTGAACGGGTAGTCCCCGTCCTCGCCGCCGGTAGCGGGGTCGTGCGCTGGCCGTTGACCTCGACGTTCAGAGTGACGGACCGATTCGGGGCCAGAGGCGGGGCGCACATGGGCACCGACATGGTGACCCAGGGTGGCACGCCGATCTATGCGTCCGTAGCTGGGACGGTCGGTGTCTCGAGCGAAAGCTATGGCGCCTACGGCGTCGCTGTCACCGTTGAGTCCGTCGTCGACGGCCAACGTATCCGAGCCGTCTACCCGCACATGCAATACAACAGCAGACAAGTCGACAGCGGCCAGGAAGTACAGGCGGGTCAACTCCTCGGCCTTGTGGGAAGCACCGGCCGATCCACTGCGAACCATTTGCATTTCGAAATGACCGTCAATGACGTCGCCGTGGACTCCCTGGCCTGGTTGGAAGCGAATGCTCAGTGAATGAACGCGCCCTCACCATGCGCGGTGGCGGGCGTCGCGCCGCATCGCAGCGAACCGCACTGCAGACGAAACTCGACGACCGATACGGCCGCACTTCCCGTCCCTGGCGTCGCCGGGTTTTCTGGATCGGTGTCACGGTGTTCGCAGCCGCCGCCATTGCGTATCTGGTCTGGATCACGCTTCGAAACAGCTTGGACGACATTTCCATCGCCGAGACCGGTTACCTCGTCGTTGACGAGCGGGCTGTGGCTGTATCTTTCCAAGCCACCCCTCCCTCCGGCGTACGGTTCGCGTGCGCCATTCAAGCCTTGGACGAGGATTTTGGCGTCGTAGGGTGGCGGGTCGTCGAGTACGACCCCTTCCCCGAGACCACCCGATCCTTCACCGAACGCGTCCCGACCCTCGCCCTGGCAACCACCGGCACCGTCAAAGAGTGCTGGACGATTTAAGGACTTCCCTCGTGACCGAGTCAACCGCCCTTACCGTTGATGGGCTGTCCCTGCTGATGGTGTGGACTGCCATCGGCGTTTATGCGCTCGCCTTTGCGGCGTATGCCATCGATCTTGCCGTGCGCGTGGCTCGCGTTGAGGTGCCCGCCGCAGAGCTCGTCTCGGTCGGAACCCCTGCTCCACCGGTGGCGGCCCCGACGGCCGCGGTGCAATTGCAAGTGCCGCCACGTGATCGCGAACGTCTCGTATGGGCTCGTATCGGAACCGCCCTCACCATCTTAGGGTTCGTGCTGCAGCTGAGCGGGGACGTCCTTCGAGGCATCGCCGCAGCCCGCGTGCCGTGGGCGAACATGTACGAATTCGCACTCACCGGCACTCTTCTCATCGTCGGTGTGTTCCTTTTCGCCCTTCGGCGGTACGACCTGCGCTTCCTCGGGTCCTTCCTGCTTGGGATGGTCGTCCTTCTTCTCGGTGGTGCGACCTTGGCGTTCTACGTCGAGGTCACCCCTCTAATGGACCCGCTACGTAGCGTGTGGCTTGTCATCCACGTCTTCGTAGCCTCCCTTGCGACCGCGCTGTTCGCCATCGCGTGCGGCCTGTCCGTGACGCAGGTTCTGCAACACCGGCGCGAGAATCGCTCCTCCGTCAATACGCGGCGGGGTCTGCTTCGAACCCTGCCCACCTCAGAAAACCTGGAAGCCCTGGCCTACCGGTTCGCCATCATTGGCTTCATCTTTTGGACTTTCACCCTCATTGCCGGCGCTATCTGGGCAAACGACTCCTGGGGGCGCTTCTGGGGTTTTGACACTAAGGAGGTGTGGACTTTCATCATCTGGGTGCTGTATGCCGGGTACATCCACGCCCGTGCCACCCGTGGGTGGCGCGGTAACCGATCTGCATGGCTGTCCATAGTTGGGTTCGCTGCGGTGCTGTTCAACTTCACCGCCGTGAACATGTTTTTCAAGGGTCTGCACGCCTATTCGGGGCTGAACTGATGTCTACCTCCGGCGCCAAGCTCGGGCACGCCCATCCTCCGGTGACGGCCGGGGCGCCTGGCTCCACGCGGCGTCCGTCTTTGCAGCCGCGCCGTTGGAACGTGTACCGCGTGAGTGCCCTCTTCATCCTTATCGTCAGCGCAGTCGTTGCATTGGTGTGCGCTCTCGCGGTCGGCGGTGGGGCGGCCCCCTTGCAACTGGCCGACGCCGGTCCCCTCATACGGTGGGGGCTGCCAGTGTCGAAGCTTGTCGTGAACCTGAGCGCCGCGGGAATGGGAGGGGTGCTCTTTGTCGCCTTGTTCACGTTGCGCGTCGAACAGCGCGGGTTCGAATTGGCGTTGGATGTTGCCGCGGTGTCCGCCGCCATCTTCACTGTGGCATCTGCTGCTACTGGCTTTTTCAGCTTCATGGTCATCTTCAACCCCGCATTGGATGCCGGTCCCGAGTTTGGGTCTCAGCTGGGCCGATACCTCGTACAGACCGAGGGGGGACGTGTGTGGTTGATGACGACCATTGCGGGTGCCATTCTCGCCGTGCTCACATTTTCGGTGCGTTCATGGGGCGGGACAGTGACCGTGGCACTTCTCGCACTCGCAGCGCTCGTCCCGATGGGAACACAAGGCCACTCAGGTGATGAGGCCTCTCACCAGCAAGCCACGACAACCATCGTCATCCACATCCTCGCCGCAGCGATCTGGCTCGGTGGTCTGCTTCTGCTGGCGGTCATTCGGTCCGTCACTCCCGAGAGTGAGATGGCGACAGTCTTGGTGCGATTCTCTACCATCGCCGTCATTACTTTTGTGCTCGTCGCGTTCTCGGGCACGGTTCGCGCCGCCATCGGCCTAGAAAATCTGGGCGCGCTCGCCTCCGCCTACGGTCTCATTCTTATCGTCAAGGTTGTAGCCCTTACTGCCATAGGTGTTCTGGGGGCGATCTATCGACGGCGTCTACTCGGAAGGATGCGCGCCAATCCCGGCGACTCCAAAATTTTCTGGCTGCTGTTGTGTGCGGAGTTGGGATTGATGGGGATCGCTAGCGGAGCTGCTGCCGCTCTTGCGCGAACGCCACCGCCCATCCTCCCCGAACCTGTAGGCGCGCTCACACCGGCTCAGGTACTCACCGGCGCTCCGCTACCTCCTGAGTGGACCATGTCGCGTTGGTTCACGGCGTGGAGCCCTGACGTGCTGTGGTTGGTCGTGGCCGTGCTCGGACTGATCTTCTACGTACGCGCAGTGCTGAGGCTTAGGGCTCGCGGACACCTGTGGAACCCCTGGCGGTCGGTCGCGTGGGTGGCAGGGACGCTCCTGCTGGTATGGATCACCGGAGGAGCGCTGAGCACCTACCGCAGCTACATTTACAGCGCGCACGTCTTAACGGTCGTCATCCTCTTTGTGGGGGTGGTGCCCCTTCTCGCAGCCGGCGCGCCGATGCAGCTCGCCCGCACAGCGGCCCAACGTCGCGGCGACGGCAGCAGGGGAGGATATGAATGGGTCCAGGGGCTCGTGCATTCGCGAGGGGTGCGGTTCGTTTCAGCGCCGGTTGTCGCCGTCCCAGCCGCAGCTGCGTTGGTTTGGCTGCTTGTCAGTTCCGGCCTCCTCCGTTGGTGGGCAGGAGATCTCCTCGGGCGGCAGATGACTACGGCATTAGTCCTCCTTGTAGGTTCTCTGCTCGTGCTTGGCTTCGTAGGTGACTATGAGGCTGCTCGTGGACCGGCAGCGGTGAGGCTGTTGATGATTCTCGGTTTGGGCGTGGCAATGGCGGCTGTCTCCGTGTACATCATCACTGCGGGCCTCATGGCCGCCGACTGGTTCGGAGCGATGGGGCGCACTTGGGGTAGAACACCGGTCGAGGACCAGGACCTCGGTGGAGTGATCCTGGCCGTTGGCTCCGCAAGCGTGCTCGTATTAGGTGGGTGGGCGGTGCTACGCACGCAGCGGGAACAGACGATCTAGCGTCCTTCCCCCGGCGTCGACAAGGAGCGCCCGCGACGGACTACAACAGCTGCCCGAGTCCGTTACTGCGGAGTGCAGCTGCTCGGCGGCATGGGCGGGGCGGTCCTCGCGAATGCGATGTTCGAGGTCCCGACCGCGATCGCGACCACCGAGCGCGTCACCGCCGGGCACCTGCTGGGGGAGATCGTCGCCACGGCGGGGCTCGTGCTCGTCATCCTCTCCCTCGCCCGCACCAACCGGGGACCGCTCGCGGCGGCCGCGGTCGGTGCGTACATCGGTGCCGCGTACTGGTTCACGTCCTCGACCTCGTTCGCGAACCCCGCCGTGACCCTCGGCCGTGTCTTCACCGACACCTTCGCCGGCATCGCCCCCACCTCGGTCCTGCCCTTCGTCGCCGCGCAGCTCATCGGCGCCGCGATCGGCGTCGGTCTGGCGCTGTTCCTGTTCCCGGGTGCCGCGCGGGCGGCCGGTGACCTCGTGGTCCCCGTCACCTCGACCTCTTCACACACCTGATCTGGAAGGCCTTCTCTGATGCATCTCGTCGCTATCGGCGGCAGCGACGCGGGAATCTCCGCAGCGCTCCGCGCCCGCGAGCTCGACCCCTCCGTAGACGTGACCGTGGTGGTTGCGGACTCCTACCCGAACTTCTCCATCTGCGGGATTCCGTACTACTTCTCCCGCGAGGTGCAGCCCTGGCAGTCGCTCGCGCACCGCACGCACGCCGACCTCGAAGCCACCGGCATGAGCCTGCGCCTGGACACCTTCGCAACGGACATCGACGTCGCCGGGCAGCAGCTCACCGTGCGCACCCCTGACGGCTCTCTCGACCGGATCGGATATGACGAACTGATCGTCGGAACCGGCGCTCTCGCCTCCTCCGCCGGTATCGCCGGCGTCGACCAGCTCGGCCCGGAGGACGGGGGGCACGTGCTGCACTCGATGGGAGACACCTTCGCGCTCGAGCGCTATCTCGATGAGCGCGACCCGCAGACCGCGATCATCGTCGGCGCCGGCTACGTCGGCCTCGAGATGGCCGAAGCCCTCACCGTCCGCGGCCTCCAGGTCACCCAGCTCCAGCGCGGCCTCGAAGTGCTCTCCACCCTCGACCCCGAACTCGGCGCCCTCGTCCACACCGAACTCACCGACCACGACGTGGAAGTCCTCACTCACACCACAGTCGCCTCGATCGAGAAGACCGCCACAGGCCTCGCCGTGCACGCCGACCACAACGGCTCCCCCCTCACCCGCACCGCCGACGTCGTGCTCCTCGTCGTCGGAGTGAAGCCGAACACCGACCTGCTCGCCCGCGCAGGCGCCACCCTCGGCGCCAGCAGCGCCGTCGTCGTGGACGAGGCGATGCGCACGGGCCTCCCGCACGTCTACGCCGCGGGCGACGGAGTGACCACCCACCACTGCCTGCTCGGGGTGACGTATCTGCCTCTCGGGACCACCGCCCACAAGCAGGGTCGTGTGGCCGGGGAGAACGCCCTCGGCGGGGATGCCCGCTTCGCGGGATCGGTCGGCACACAGGTCGTGAAGGTGTTCGACCTGGTGGCCTCACGCACCGGTCTGCGCGAGCATGAAGCCCTCGCCGCCGGGTTCGCCCCAGCGACCACGACGGCCGTCGCGGACGACCACAAGCGCTACTACCCCGGCGCTCAGCCGATCACGATCCGCATCACCGGCGACACCGGCGACGGACGCCTTCTCGGCGCGCAACTCGTCGGACGCCTGGGCACCGAGACCGCCAAGCGCGTCGACACCTACGCCACCGCCCTGTTCGCTGGCCTCACCGTTGAGCAGGTCTCCGACCTCGACCTCTCCTACACACCCCCGCTCGGCTCCCCCTGGGATGCCGTGCAGATCGCCACCCAGACCTGGACCCGCACCCACACCGGAGTAGTGACCCCCGCATGACGCACAATCCCACCGTCCTCTTCCTCTGCCAGCACAACGCCGGACGCTCTCAGCTCGGCGCGGGCCTGCTCGAAGTCCTCGCCGGGGACCGTTACACCGCCACCTCCGCCGGCCTCTCCCCTGCCGACAGCGTGAACCCCGCGATCGCGGCCACCGTCGCAGAACTCGGCCTTGACATCAGCGACCGCACGCCCCGTGCCGTCACGGTCGAAGACCTCGAGACGGCGGACATTGTGGTCGCCATGAAGCCCGGGCTCACGCTCCCTGCCGCGCCCACCGGCCGGTTCCTGGAATGGAAGTTCCCCGACCCGACCGACTGGAGCGCCGAGAACGTCCGGCCACTCCGCGATGCCGTCGCCGCTCGTATCCAGGTCGAACTCCTCGACTAGGCGCGACGCGGAGCGGCGTCAGGACGCCGCCACAGAACGCCAAGACTCACATTCCGGCACCCCGTCGACGACCCTGCATGTGGTGCGAAACCGATCGGTTTCGCACCACATGCCAGTCCAGGCTCATCGCCGATCAGATGCACTATACTGTGTTACGCGGTTACAAAACCGTATTACACGAAAGAGGTAACACAGATGGCCATGTTGAATGTTCGAGTAGACGATCACGTCCACGAACGATTGAAAGAAATCGCCGACGCCGAGGGAGTAACCCTCAGTGACCTGGTGAGGGATCTGTTGCGCGAGGCAGTGGTCCCCATCTCGGAGCGCTCCGCGCGACACGGAGACCAGCCCGCACCGGAGAGCTTCACCCTCCGCGATCGACTCGTCCTGTCCCTCCTCCACCGCATCCTCGCCCGGGTTCTTCCCGAGGATGCAAACGGCGAGGACGGCGACGAGGAGTACCAGCTGAAGAAAGCCGAAATCCTTGAGGCCGGCTACACCGGGCAGTACTGGCTCGAGGTCGCCGGGTTTGAGACGGAACTCTCGTCGAAGGACAGCGAGCAGGTCCTCGACATCTTGGATATGCACCGAGTCATCACCTACAGCGTCGAGAAGCTCGAGAAGGCTGGTACGCCAGTTGATGCAGAAGTGGCTGAGGGCCTGCGGTTCCGTGGATTCGACCACAACGACTCTCTGGAGGGCCACATGGCCCGTTACGTCAGGTTCCTGATGTCCGACGGTCAACACTGGACCGAACTTGCGCCCCAGATTGCAGAAAGTGACAACGGCAACTCGCACATGCAGGTGCTCGGCATGTACCGACGGATGCTGACGGAGTACCGCCGAATCATGGACAGTCGGCCCCGCAGCTTCAGCGCGGACGGCTGGATGCTGAAGGCAGACGACCTCCGCCGTCTTTACGACGCACAGGTACACCCTTCCAACCGTGGCCGCTCGTGAAACGCGCCTTGCAGATTCCGTTCTCCACCAGTCACCACAGCGCTGGAGCGGGTTCTAGCCCCTACTTAGGGGCTCGAACTCTAAATCCCCCGCCGCCAAATGCGGATATTTCTATCGGCGTGTCGTCGACCTCAAATGTCAGTGATACGAGGAAGACTAAAGGTGGAAGCACCACGACCCCGAGCGCATCCCGCTCTCGGAAGAGGTCAGGGGCGTTCAGGGTCGAGGTCGAATCTGGCAGGATTCTCGTCCGAGACTAGCTCTTCGCAGCAAAGCTCAGCACCATTGCTGAGCCGCAACCGCGAGGAGGAACGCCCCGGCGCTCCGGAAAGAAGAAGAAATGGCTTCTAAGCCGCAGTTCCGCCCGGGCCAGACGGTCCCGAAGAGCGGCCAGTACCCTGTCGTCGGCCCCCGAGGGGGCCGCACCGGCGATGAGGTCACCTCGGTCAAGGGCGAGCCCTTCCCCCCGACGCCCAAGTCCGGCATGGGGTTTGGAAAGCCCGACCTCACGAAGTAACCACTGAGCGACGCGGAAGGGGAAGTTCGCGTCACGCCTGAACGACGGCCCCCGGAGAGGAAATCTCTTCGGGGGCCTTTGTCGCGAACGGGCTAGGTGCCGATTGGATCGTCGAGGCTCGGGCGACTCGGGCATTCTCGCGGCGACGGTAGCGAGCATGCCGCTGTCATGATGTCTAAGTGCTGATTGCTTACGTCGACGAGTCCTATAACCAGGACTTTTACTTCATCGGCGCCGCCATCACGACACAGGAGAAGTGGGAACAGCTCGAGGAAGGGTACGCCGCTCTTCGTATCCAGATCGCAGCGGACCATGGGGTGCCGGCCGACGTAGAGTTTCACGGCCACGAGCTGATGGGCGGGGCTGGCGAATGGTCACCGCTGAGGGGCAAGCACCGTGAAGCGGCAGGGATCTACGCGTCCGCGCTGCGCATCGCCCGGGACGTGGAGGTTCGCTACCTCTTCCGCGGCGTGGACGTGAACCGCCTCAATGCGCGGTACCGGTACCCGGATCAGCCCCACAAGGTCGTCTTGCAGCATCTGCTTGAGCGGGTGAATGCCTACCGGCGCCACTACTTCTTCTCCGACACGGAGGAGGTGATCGTCGTCGCGGACGAGATCGCGACGCAGGAAGAGCATCGGCGGCAGTTTGAGAGCTACCAGCTGCTCGGCACACCCGGATACCGATCGAGCAAGCTGGATCTGATCTCGTCCCCGATTCAATTCGCGTCATCCAAGAACGCTGTCGGGTTGCAAGCCGTCGACCTCGCCGTCTATCTGCGACGGCGCCGACACACGGTGACAGAGACGCACCCGAAGTCCGCGGCGACGATGACGCGCTTGAGTGGGTTGGTCGAGGTGTCGACCTCGCACGATTGGATCTGGACGCCATAAAAACTAAGACCCCGCCGAAGCGGGGTCTTAGGCTGGCAACGTTCCGGTAACCGGCCCGTTGTGCGCCCCAGGATACACGCGGAACCTGGAAGAGTCACGGCCTCACGAAGGGCTTCACGCAGGCCCTCCTCGGGCTCGGGCTAAGGGCTCTGGACGAGGGTGAGACCGCTGTCGTCGACGACGAGGATGTCACCGTTGTTCGTGATGGTGACGGCTTGGGCGGCGCCGTGGGCTGTTCCGACTTCGTACCAGTTTTGGGCACCGGCGGTTGTGGTCCAGATCTTCCCTTGGGAGCCGATGCCGACTACTCGGTTGTGGTCTGGGGAGGAGCTGAGGCCGACGAGGCGGGGGGCGCCCGCCCATTCTTGAAAGGTCACGGCCCGGTCGGTGCTGACCATCAGACCTTCCGAGGTGGATGCGATGACCCGCCCGGCTGCATCAGCGGCGATAGACATGGCGTAGACGGATGCCCCGGTTGACTGCCATGTGGCCCCGCCGTCGCTGCTGGTGAGGACTTCGCTGGCGTCTGTGGCGACGCCGTAGAGGGTGCCGTCGAGGCCTGCGGTGAGGGCGTGGAAGTCTTTCTCGCCGGTGAAAGCGGTGGGCTCCCACGTTGTTCCGTTGTCGGCGCTGCGGATAATGCCGAGGTTGGGTGTGCCGAGTTCGGGTGGGGTGTTTCGGCCGGGGTGGCCGGACACCACAAGCGTGTCGTCGACAACGGTGAGGCCCATCGCATCGAAATCGGTGTCTGCGAGGCGGGGACCAAGCTCACCGTCCCAAGTGACGGTGAAGATCCCCTCGTGTGTTCCGAGGAGAAACCCTTCACCGGCAGGGTCTTCAACAATGCCGTGAACGTGTGAGAGCACCTGTTCGGGGTGGGCGTTGCCCGTGAGAGTAGGTGCCCCGGCACACCCCGCGAGAGCGAGTGCGGTGGTCGCGAGGACAACGGCGGTGGGGAGGGTGCGCATGCGAATTGATGCCGCGCGGAAGATCGGGTGGTGGCTCATGATGGTGCGTTTCGTCTGATCAGGTGGGGCGCGGCGGCTTTCCGCGCCCCACCCGGGTGATCAGAGAGTTGCCAGAAGCTCCTCCATGGTCGCAATCTCCGACGTCTGCGACTCGACGATCTGGTTCGCCAGGTCGACGGCGTCGCTGTTTTGGCCGTTGCTGGCCTCTTCCTGGGCCATCTCGATCGCGCCGCGGTGATGTTCGATCATCTGCTGAAGGAACAGTCGGGCGGCGTCCGTGCCGGTGGCCTGCTCGAGCGCCTGCATGTCGTCCTCGCTCATCATTCCGCCGCCACTGTGGTCCATGCTGCCCATTTCGGAGGAGCTGGCTCCCCAGTCTTCGAGCCAGCCTTCCATGGTCGCGATTTCGGGCTCTTGAGCGGCTTTGATCTGCTCTGCCAGGGCGGTGACGCGCTCGTCGATGCCGTCTTTCGACAGGAGCGTGTCGGACATCTCGATTGCTTGGGTGTGGTGCTCGATCATCATGCTGGCGAACATGACGTCCGCCTCGTTGGCGTCGGCAGATTGCGCGGGGGTAGCGCTGCTGCTGCTGCCTCCGTGGTCCATTCCGGGCATGCTGCCGCCTGAAGTGGTCCCGCCGGAGCATCCGGCGAGAGTGAGCAGGGTCGCGAGGGTGAGCGCGGCGGTCGCCGCGGTACGGGTGTTCATGGTGATGTTCTCCATTGGTCAGTGATGAGGCGCGACGGTCGTCGTGCCGGAAGTTGCGTTGCCCGCGCGCGAGAGGGCGGGCGGACGCGTCATCACGTGCGACTGATGCAGAGAACGGTGAGTGAAAGTGGCGAGACAACGTGTCTGGGTGCGGGCCACCGGGCCTGCACTGCGCGGAGCAGGTCGTTTCTGCCGATAATGCGCCACCCGATGCGGTGGCGGGCGAGCACGAGCACGCTGATAAGCAGCGCCAATACGCAGGCCATCCAGGCCATGGCGTGGTCGTCGCCGCAGTCGCCGCAGCTGTCGTCGTGCGCGGCGGTCGTGTTCAGCTCGGCGGCGAGGGGGGACGCATCGTGATGGGTCGAAACCTCCGCCGCAACAGCCACCGTCTTTCCGTGCCCGGAGGCGGTGGTGTGGGTGTTGAGGGAGTGCATCGCCAAGAGCCCCACGATGACGGCGCCTGTTACGGCGATCACCATCAGCAGGGTGCGGGTGAATGCACGCTGGCCACGCACTCGGTGCGCAAGGGCAATCAGCGACATCTTCACCTCCTGGTCGATTTCTAGGCTAACTTTCGCCGGACGAGCGGGCGGGCCGCTTGACGACCCAAGCGCGCATTCTCAGACGATGCGCGGCACGACGCGTCAGCTCATAACGTCGCGAGAAGGTCGCTGCACGCCTGCTCGCAGCGGCGGCATGCCTCGGCGCACACCCGGCAGTGCTCGTGCATATCGGCGTGCTGCTCGCACTCCTCTGCACACACGGCACATGCAGTGCGGCACGCCTCCACCACAGCTCGAACCACCTCGAGGTCCACGGTCGTCTGTCGAGAAAGCACCGCGCCGGTCGCGGCGCAGACGTCGGCGCAGTTGGCGTTTTTGGTGATGCACGTCACCAACTCGGCCACCAGGTCCTCCGACAGGCACGCGTCGGCACACGCGGTGCAGGTCTGCTCACACTCGATGCACGCCTGGATACAGCGGGCGAGGACGTCCTGAGCGTCGATGGATCCGGCCTTGGGGTGAGTGGTGAGCATCTGGTCAACAGCAGTCATGATTGCTGGTCCTTTCCCGGGGACCTTCCCCGGCGCCCGCCACGATAGGAGCGGGCGACGGGGATGATCCGGGGGGTTGCGGGCGCGGCGAAACTACTTCGCGGCGACGGCTTGCGGGCTGAGGTCGAGCCGTCGCAAGAGCTGCGCGTTGAGCGCGACGACGATCGTGGACAACGACATCAAGATCGCCCCCACCGACATCGGCAGGATGAACCCGATGGGTGCCAATACCCCAGCAGCCAACGGCACGGAGAGCAGGTTGTACCCGGCCGCCCACCACAGGTTCTGCTTCATCTTGCGGTAGCTGGCCCTGGACAACTCGATGACCGACAGCACCGAGCGCGGGTCGTCGCTGGCCAGGATCACACCCGCCGACGCGATCGCCACGTCCGTGCCGGCACCGATAGCGATTCCCACGTCCGCCTGAGCGAGAGCGGGAGCATCGTTCACCCCGTCACCGACCATGGCAACACGGCGGCCCTCGTTTTGCAGCTCTTTGACCTTGGACGCCTTGTCTTCCGGGCGCACGCCAGCGAAGAATCGATCGATGCCGAGGTCGGCGGCGACGGCCGCGGCGACAGCTTCGGCGTCACCGGTGATCATGACGACCTGCACATCCCGCTGATGTAGCGCGTCGACCGCCGCGCGGGATTCAGGTCGCACCTCATCGGCAAGACGCAAAGCCCCAGCGACCGTTCCGTCAACGAGCACGTGCAGGATGATCGCGCCGTCCTCTCGCCACGCATCTGCGACAGGCAGCTCGCGTCCCCCTTCTCGGTCCAGCAGGTTCGGCCCACCTACCTGTACGACGCGACCATCCACCCGGGCACGAACGCCCACTGCGGGTGAGGATTCAAAATCGGTGGCGGAGGCGATGGGGAGCTGCTTCGCTTTCGCGGCGTTGACGATCGCGCGGGCCAACGGGTGCTCCGAATCGGTTTCCGCGGCGGCCGCCAAAGCCAACAGGTCGTCCTCCTGGAAAGAATCGGTCGGTTGGACGGCGGTGACGGCGGGAGCTCCCCGGGTGAGAGTTCCGGTCTTATCGAACAAGACGGTGTTGACCGTTCGCATGCTCTCCAGCGCGAGGCGGTCTTTCACCAGGACACCCGCACGTGCCGCGCGCTCCGTCGCGATCGACACCACCAACGGAATTGCCAGGCCCAGAGCGTGCGGGCACGCGATCACCAGCACGGTGATGGTGCGGATCACCGCGTCATCGGGGGAACCCAGCAGCGCCCAGACCAGCGCGGTGATAACGCCTGCACCCAACGCGAACCAGAACAGCCATGCCGCCGCGCGGTCGGCCAGCCGCTGCGCGCGGGAAGAAGAGTTCTGCGCGTCGGTGACCAGCTTTCTGATGCCGGCGAGGGCTGTGTCCTCGCCCACCGCGGTGACTTCCAGGCGGATACCGGAGTCGGTGGCAACCGTGCCGGCCACGACTTGGTCGCCGTCATTCCGACGCACGGGGCGGGATTCCCCGGTGATCATCGACTCGTCCATGCTCGCCGAGCCCTGAACGATTCGCCCGTCCGCGGGCACGCGCCCACCGGGTCGCACAACGACGGTGTCCCCCACACGCAAATCGGCAGGAGCGACGGTGACCGTGGTGTCCCCGTCGACCTTCTCCGCCTCATCAGGCAGCAACGCCGCCAGCGAGTCCAACGCCGAGGTGGTCTGAGCGAGGGAACGCATCTCGATCCAGTGACCCAGCAGCATGATCACAATCAGCAGCGCCAACTCCCACCAGAAGTCCAGCTGGTGATCAACCAAGCCCAAACTCGCATGCCAGGACGCAATGAACGCGACGGTGATCGCGAGAGCGATCAGCAGCATCATGCCCGGCTTGCGGGCACGCAGCTCGCTGACCGCCCCGGACAGGAAGGGCGCACCGCCCCACGCGTACATCACCGTCCCCAGGACGGGTGAAACCCACCGCACCCACCCCGCATCCGGGAGCGCGTACCCAATGAGCATCGAGAACATCATCGAGAACCCGACCACGGGCACCGCGAGGACGAGCATGATCCAAAACAGCCGGCGAAACTTCGCCACATGGTCGCCGTGGCCGGCGTGACCACCGTGGTCAGCGTGCCCATGGTCCGACATCCCCCCAGCCGGGGCCCCATCTGCCGTGTGGTCGTTGTGCGCTGACGCCGGGCCCGTTACCGCGGTGTGTCCGTGGTGTACGCCGTGGTCGTGCTCATTCACGGGGTCTCCTTCCGTTTCAACGTGTCTGCGCGTCACACGCTCAAAGGCGCAGGCAGTCCGTTGCCCTCCACAAGTACACCCCCGGGGGGTATATTCCCGACCCGTTGACGAGCACGGTCGCGATGCTGCTCGATCGGTACTCTCGCCTGCCCAAGGTCCTCACCACCGAAGCGGTGCAGGCCTCCGACGTCGTCATCACCATGGGCTGCGGCGATGCGTGCCCGTTCTTCCCCGGCAAGCGCTACGAGGACTGGAAGCTCGACGACCCGGCCGGGCAGGGCATCGACGCCGTCCGTCCGATCCGCGACGAGATCCGCACCCGCATCGAACAGTTGGTCAGCGAACTCGTCTGAGCGACTCCGATTGCCGTGCACTGTCCCCGGGACCTCGTCTCTCCGTCGACAGCCTCCTTGCCTCGTAAGTTCAGCAAGCACTGTATAATCAGTGCATGCTGACTATTGCTTCTCGCCTCGACGTCATGAACCGGCTCGGCCGGGCCATGGCGGACCCGACGCGTTCCCGGATCCTGATGACCTTGCTCGGCGGCCCGAGCTATCCGGCCGTGCTGTCGCGCGAGTTGGAGCTGACCCGCTCGAACGTCTCGAACCACCTGACCTGTCTGCGCGACTGCGGCATCGTGGTCGCCGAGCCTGAGGGGCGGCAGACGCGCTACGAGATCGCCGACCCGCACCTCGCGGCGGCGCTCACCGCACTGGTGGACGTGACGCTTGCTGTCGACGAGCACGCTCCCTGCGTGGACTCTTCGTGCACCGTGCCGGGCTGCTGCGGGACGGGAGCAGGCGAGTGAGCGCGGCGTGCGGCTGCGAGCACGACGAGCCCGAGACTGTCATAGGCGATGAAGCCGAGGAGGCGGAGCGCCCCTGGTGGCGGGACCGCGGGATCATGGTCCCGGTCTTCTCCGGCGTCGCCTTCCTCACCGGCCTGGCGCTGGAGTGGTCCGGGATGGAGATCCCGGCACTGGTGGCGTTCTGGATCGGTCTGCTGCTGGGCGCGTCGACGTTCACCCCGGGCGCGATCCGGAAGCTGTTCAAGGGCAAGCTCGGCATCGGCCTGCTGATGACCATCAGCGCCGTCGGCGCGGTGATCCTCGGCTACGTCGAGGAGGCCGCCGCCCTGGCGTTCCTGTACTCGATCGCCGAGGCGCTGGAGGACAAGGCGATGGACCGTGCTCGCGGCGGGCTCCGGGCGCTGCTCAAGCTCGTCCCGGAGACCGCGACCGTCCGCCGCGACGGCGTCTCGGTGGAGGTCGCCGCGAAGGACCTGGCTGTCGGTCAGTTGATGCTGGTGCGGCCGGGCGAGCGGATCGCGACCGACGGCGTCGTCCGCACGGGACGTTCCAGCCTGGATACGTCCGCGATCACGGGGGAGTCGATCCCGGTCGAGGTCGAGCCCGGCGATGCCGTGTCGGCGGGTGCGATCAACACCGCGGGGGCGCTGGAGGTCGAGACGACCGCGGCCGGCACGGACAACTCGCTGACCACGATCGTCGACCTGGTGGAGAAGGCGCAGGCGGAGAAGGGAGACCGCGCCCGTCTCGCCGACCGCATTGCCCGCCCGCTCGTGCCCGGCGTGCTGATCCTCGCCGCTCTCGTCGCGATCATCGGGTCGCTGCTCGGCGACCCGGAGCTGTGGATCACCCGCGCACTCGTCGTGCTGGTCGCGGCATCGCCCTGCGCGCTGGCGATCTCGGTCCCGCTGACCGTGGTGGCCGCCATCGGGTCGGCGAGCAAGTTCGGCGTGATCATCAAGTCCGGGGCCGTGTTCGAGCGGTTCGGCGTGATCCGCCACGTCGCGGTCGACAAGACCGGCACCCTGACCCGCAACGAGCCCGCCGTCACCGCGGTGCTCACCGCCGACGGCGTGACCGAGGCGCAGGCGCTGGCGTGGGCGGCGTCGTTGGAGCAGCACAGCACCCACCCCCTCGCGGCCGCGATCACCGCTGCAGCGCCTGAGGCCCCTGCAGCCGAGGGCGTGACCGAGCAGGCAGGTCACGGCATCGAAGGCGAGCTCGACGGCGCGCGGATCACGGTCGGCAGCCCGCGTTGGCTCGACGCCGGATTCCTCGGCGACCAGGTCGCGGGGCTGGAGGAGCAGGGCATGACGGTCGTGATCGTCCACCGCGACGGCGAGCCGGTCGCCGCGATCGGCGTCCGCGACGAGCTGCGCCCGGAGGTCCCCGAGGTCGTCCGTACCCTCGCCGCGCAGGGCATCGGGGTCACGATGCTCACCGGCGACAACGCTCGCACCGCCCGCGCCCTCGCCGCCCAAGCGGGGATCGAGGACGTCCGCCCCGAACTGCGCCCGGAGGACAAGGCCGCTGCGATCGCAGAGCTCGGTGCGAAGGGCTCGGTCGCGATGATCGGCGACGGCATCAACGACGCCCCCGCCCTGGCCGCTGCCGATATCGGCATCGCGATGGGCGCGACCGGCTCCGATGCCGCGATCGAGTCCGCCGACGTGGCCTTCACCGGCCACGACCTGCGGCTGCTGCCGCGCGCGTTCGACCACGCCCGCCGCGGACGGCACATCATCAACCAGAACATCATCCTGTCGCTGCTGATCATCAGCGCCCTGCTCCCGCTCGCCCTCTTCGGCGTCCTCGGCCTCGCCGCCGTGGTGCTCGTGCACGAGATCGCCGAGGTCGTCGTGATCCTCAACGGTCTGCGCGCCGCCCGGACCCGGAAGACCATCGCGTGACCGTGCAGGACGTCGCCGCGACAGTCGGCGAAGACCGTACGGGCCCACGGCCGCAGGCGAGGAGAGCCCTTGGCTTCACCTTGGTCGTGGCCGTGCTCGCTGTGGTGCTCGACCAGGCCTCGAAGGCCCTCGCCGTGGCACAGCTGGCCCCGGGGGAACGGATCCCGCTGGTCGGGGACCTGTTCGGCCTGTCCCTGGTCTACAACCCCGGAGCCGCGTTCTCGCTCGGCTCCGGGGCCACCTGGATCATCACCCTCATCGGCGTACTCGCCTCCGCCGCGGTGGTCATCTTCGCCATTCGGCTGCGCGGTGCCCGCTGGGGCCTCGCGCTGGGGCTGGTCCTCGGCGGCGCGGTCGGCAACCTCATCGACCGAATCATGAACCCGCCCGCGTTCGGCCGCGGCCACGTCACCGACTTCCTCGCCTACGGCGACCTCTTCGTCGGGAACGTCGCCGACGTCTTCGTCGTGATTGGGGTCGGACTCGTCTGCCTGAACCTCCTCCTGCCGAACGCTCGCACGATGACCAACAGCGAGAGAACGGAAAGCGCCTCGTGAAAGTGGAATTGCTGCACATCGTCGACTGCCCCAACACGGACATCGCCGAAGCCAACGCACGCGCGGCGCTCGACGCTCTCGGGCTCGGGGGCGTCGCCGTCGAGCTGGTGACGATCCACACCGAGGCCGAAGCGGCAAGCCTCGGGTTCGGAGGATCGCCCACGCTCCTGGCCGACGGCGTCGACCTATTCCCGACATCTCCTGTACAGGCACTTGCGTGCCGCGTCTACACAACGAAGAACGGGTTCGCTGGGGCACCAACCACGTCCCAGATCGAACGGGCGATCCGAGCATTGCCCGAGCAGGCGTAACCGGCGGACACGATCATCACCTGGTCAACATGGAGCCCACCAAGCCGTGGTGCGAATACTGCCTCCCGAAATACTGCTCTCCACCGACAAACTTGCGACAATCGAACACATATTCGATACTGGCGCAATGCGTGACGACGGTCCCCGCCGGCATCCCCAGCTCCTCGCCCGCGAGACGTCACCCGCTCACTGGGTGATGCTCAACGCTCGCGATCAGGTCGCCGGGACGATCGAGCTGCGCCGCACGGACGACGGGCCACGCTACCGGGTCGAGGTAGTCGGCGGTGAACTGCTCGGCTGGGCGACGTCGCTCAAAACGGCCACGGAGCGGCTGCACCGCGTCATCATTTCGGCGGGCGTGCCCGGTGGCGGGATCAACGGTTCGTGACCGTCAACGAGGCGTAGGGGGCCGCGCATGGTGCAAGTGTGGTCGCCCATGTCGCAGCTACAGCGCTCCCCTGAGCCGGGGGTGTGGTTCATCTTCGACAAGAGCAAGCGGATAGCGATCGTCCGCGTTGTCGAGGTGCACGGGCGCAAGCTGCTGCGCTCGGTGACCTTCGATCACGACCCGGCGCAGCGTCAGCTCATCGGGTACTTCCCTGAGGACGCGATGCGCCTGGCGGTGGAATGCACGTGGAGCGAGTACGTCAAAGCCGTGGGGCCCTCGACGAGCAACCGAAAGTAGATCTGGCCTGTGCCGCGGCGTCAGCCGCGGCGCACGTGTAGCAGCGTCCATCCCTCCGGGACTGCCGCTCGCATGGCCTCCATGTCGGGCGCCTCAATCTCCTTCGCCCCGTCGCGGCGGGAGAACTCCCCCGCGGCGGCGAGGAGCGTTGTTCCGCTCGACATGCGAACGGATGCCTTCACGAGCTCGAACCCGTCAGGCGCGGCGGCGCGCAGCGCCTCGTGCGCCTCCGCCAGCGAGTGAGCTTCGACGTCGGCTGTCGGGGCGTCCGCGGGGCGGATGGTTCCAACGAGTATGTGCGGCGGTCACTCCCCCATGCGCCGGCCCACCGGCAGTTCACCGGTCCCGATTGGATCGAACGGCTTGCCGCCGTTGTACTGCTCCTCCACTCGTGCGACCTTCTCTAGGATCGCTTCGTTCGCGAACTTCGTCAGGGTCATCGACCCCTCGTAGCGCTGTAGGGCAAGCACCGCGGCGCGGGTACGTCCCGAGTCCTCCGGGTGCTGGTAGATCGAGATCTTCGGCGGCTTCTTGCCGGATGCTGTCTGCGCGGCTCCCTGCGCCGCTGTGCGGCCCTGAGACGC
This sequence comes from Microbacterium sp. Bi128, assembly GCF_918698205.1. Lineage (NCBI taxonomy): Bacteria > Bacillati > Actinomycetota > Actinomycetes > Micrococcales > Microbacteriaceae > Microbacterium > Microbacterium sp. Bi128. The sequence continues at coordinate 21,285 of NZ_CAKKMM010000008.1, forward strand.
CTCGGCGGGCACGCTGGGTGCGGGAGCGACTGCGGGGGCCTCCTGGGGCGCTTCTGCGGCGGGAGGCGTGAAGATGCTTTGACCCGACAGGCTGGATTTGCGGGGGGCAGGACGGCTCATGAGTACGCTCCTTCAATTTCGGTGAGGTGCTCGGCGTAGATCGCGCCGAGTGCGGTTGCTTCTGCGCTGCCCCACTCGTCGAGGCCGCGTGCGGCCTCGGTAGCGTCTGCGATCACGACGCGCTTGGGGATGGGCTGTCCGATGATCCTGAGGCCGCGCCCTTCGGCTGCTTCGCGCAGCGCGTCGAGCCACTGAGCCCCGCCGACGGTGCGTTCCTCGTGCTGGTTGACGATCACCCCGGCCACGCGCAGCGAGGGATTGGAGTACGCGCGCACGTTCTCCACGGTGTCGAGGAGCTGCCCGAGTCCGTCGAGGCTCCATTTCTTCGTGTGGGTGACGATCACCGCGGCATCCGCGGCCGACAGTGCGTTGATCGTGAGCTGGTCGAGCGAGGGCGCGGAGTCGATCAGGATCAGGTCGTAGTCGTCGACGACGGGGGCCAGGGCCTCGCGCAAGCGGGCTTCGCGGCCGACCCCGGCGATCACGAGTTCGTCGCGAACCTCGCTCAGCGTGCGGCCCGTCGTCGGCACGACGTCGAGGCCAGGCCAGACACCGGGCACGATGACGTCGCGCAGCGTCTCCCCCGCTCGGGTGCTGAGAACGTCGGCTAGGCCGACCTGATCGGCCTCCACCTCGTCGGCGGTGATGTTGCTCGTGAGGTTGCCTTGTGGGTCGTTGTCGACGGCCAGCACGCGGCGACCGGCGAGGACCGCGGCGCGGGCGAGCTGGAATGTCGTTGTGCTCTTGCCGACGCCGCCCTTCTGGTTGCAGAGGGCGAGGATGAGAGCGGCCATGAAATTACCTCCGTTGACGGGAAAGACTCTATTACCGGTATTAGGTTCTGGGGAGGACTGAGAGGGGGGCGCGCCGCGCCCCCTCTCCTGTTCGCTCAGAACGGGGTGTCGTCGCCGTAGCTGGCCTCGGAGCCGGCCTCCGTGCCGGCGGTGCCCTTCTCAACGCGGACGCGCTGACCTCGAAGGCTTACGCTCACCTCGTCGGCGTTCACCTGGTGCTGAACACGGGTGCCGTTCTCACCCTTGTACTCAGTGACGCGGTAGCGGCCCGCGAACGTGACACGGATGTTCCCGGATGCCTCGGCGGCGTCGACGAGGTTGACGGCCTCGCTGCCGCTCACGGCGACGTCGTATCCGATCGGCGCGCCGTCGACGTAGCTGCCGTCGTCCTGCCTGATGCGGTCGGTCACGATGACTCGTGCGTAGGCGTACGGGCCGCGCTCCCCCTGTCGGAGCGTCGGCGTCTCGGCCAGGTTGCCGGTGCGGGTGATGTAGCTCATGGTCTTTCTCCTTCTGCTAGTGGTGCGTGGGTGTATTGGCGGCGTTGCATCTAATAACGGTATTAGCGCCTAACTGACGTATCGGTCAACCTCCAAGACGTGTCCATCCATTTGCGACGGATACCAAACGTGCTCGACGGGGCTGGTGGGGTAAGGGTTTTCCAGGCGAACCCCCGCACGGCGGAACCCGCCTCGATGGGGGCCAGCTCGTACTGCACTACGCGAACCGGGCTGTACGGACGCCCGTCGCAGCTCTTGACCCGATCCCCGAACCGAAGATCGGCCAGACGGGTGACGGTGATGCTTTCGATCGACATTTCTTCCTCCTCGTGTTGGAATTAACTCTATTGTAGTCAATGGAGTTATTAGCGTCAAACCTTCTCGGCTTCTCCGCGCAACAGGTTCGCCACAGCCTCGGCCAGCAGCCAACGGCGATCGGCGGCGGCGCGATCCTCGGCGGTGTAGTCGCCGTAGCGGTCCTGGTGCTCGAAGTCGTCGCGGCCACGGCGGGCCATGTCCAGCAGCTCGTCGATGCCCTCGACCAGCTCGGCGCTGACCGGGACCACGCGCCCTCCCCCGTCGACGACGAGGCTCAGGGGCTCGGCCATGCCCTGAACGTGCATCGCGTAGCCGTCGCCCTCGCGCTCGACGTAGGCCGTCAGGACGGTGGCGCTCTCGTCGTTGTCGAAGTCCACGCGCCCGTAGCTGTCGGGGTCTTCTCCGAGCGGCCAGAGCTGCGGCTCCAAGCGGTCGCCGGTGTCGTAGGGGGTCAGGTTGTTGGCGGTCATGGTTCCTCCAATAGGGGTGATGTAGCTAATAGGGGTATTGGCTCGGGGTGGTCAGGCGGCGAACAACTTCGCCACGCGGTCGATCTGATCGGGTCGCATGTCGCACCAGTGATCGTCATCGTCGACGACGACGACCGGGGCCATCGTGTAGCCCAGCTCCTCAGTGACGTACTCGCGCGCGGCGGGGTTCTGGGTGATATCCACCTCGACAAACGGGATGCCCTTGCCTTTCAGCATGAGCTTCGTCATCGAGCACTTCCCACAGCTCGGACCCGTCGTGTAAACGGTCAGCTTGTCCATTTCGTGATCCTCCCATCCCCTCGTTTTTTGCCGTGAAGGCGAATTCATTCGCCGCTAGGGAGGACGGCCGGAGTGCCAGTGACCGTGGAATACCGGACTGAGCGCAGCGAGGGAGGATATGCCGCGAAAGCACTGGCGCGCAGGTTGGCCGACCGTACGCTGCCGAAGGCTTCACGGCAAAAGAACGGGCCGAAGGCCCTTGCAGTCGGCCGGCTCCGTCCGGCCGTCGATCAGCCGGCGGCGGCTCCGTCCGCTGCCGGCCGCGGTGGTCGTTCGCTGCCCTCGGAGTCATTAGAGGCATTAGGGGTGTTGACGGCGTTTCCGATTCTCGAGAACGGACCGCGGGGGAGGGGCGGCGCGCAGCGCCGCCCCCGATCTGCTCAGACGAGCATCTGGCGCACATCGTCGGCCGACGTGATGAGGGTTGCCCCGCCGCGGATGAGCTGGTGGGTTCCCGAGCTGGTCACGCTCGTCAGGGGGCCGGGGAGGGCTCCGACCGGACGGCCCAGCTCACGCGCCCACGTCGCCACGCTGAGCGACCCGCTGCGCCACCCAGCCTCGACGATCACCGATCCCGCCGACAGGGCCGCGACGAGACGCTGGCGGCGCGCGAACCGATAGCGGTTAGGGGCTTCGTCAGGCTCGACCTCGCTGACGATCGCGCCGCCCGTCTCGATGATGCGTGCGGCCAGCTCGCGGTGCCCCTGGGGGTGTACGCGGTTGACGCCGCCCGCGGCCACGATGACGCCGGTTCCGCTGCTGTTGAGGGTGGCGTAGGCGGCTTGGGCGTCGATGCCGTACGCGCCGCCCGTGACGATGGTGTGCGTCTTGGCGAGGTCCGCGGCCAGCTCGCCGCCGACGTGCTCGCCGTAGGCGGTGCTCGCGCGGCATCCGGTCAGGGCGACGGCCTGGCGGGCCGTGAGCGCGTCGGCGTTGCCACGGACCCAAAGACGCTCGGGGGCGTCGTCTCCGAGCGCGAGGAGCGCCCACACGGCGGGGTGCGTGGTCGGGGTGAGTTCCTGAATGGCGGTCATGGTGTCCTCCGGGTTTGGGGTTATTGGCGCTAATGGAGCTAATTGGGGGTGATGGTCAGTGGGTGCGGGGCCGGTAGTCGACGCCCCATGTCAAGATCACCTCGGGGAAGGCGTCGGGGGTCTTGGCGCGCAGCTCGGGGTTCCGGCGGCTGCGCCACGGCTCGCGGTCGCCCTCGGTGGGGATGCCGAAGTAGGCGCGAATCTCGCGGATGCGCTCGACCCACACCGCCGAGTCGCGCACGACGGGGGACAGGCCCGAGTGACGATCCCCGATGAGTGATTCCTGACCGGGGAAGGTCGAGACGCGGAGGTTTCCGCGGCCCAGGTCCTCGATGACGACGCCGGGGCGCTCGTCCAGCGTGATCGCGTCCCCGCGGCTGTAGGTGCTGGTGCTCATGGGTTCTCTCCTTCTCGTTGTTTTGCCGTGAAGGCACGAATGTGCCGCGGAGGGAGAGCGGGTGGAGCGCAACCCGGAGGGCGGTGGGGGAGAGAGTTTCGGCGCGATGTGAGGGAGCGCAGCGACCGCGTGCCGAAAGTCTCAGAGGAGCCGGCCCCCGCGTCAGCGGGGGCTTGCGTGGAGCCCGATCGACCGGATGCTGCCGAAGGCTTCACGGCAAAACAACGGGCCGTCAGGCCCTTACAGTCGGTCGGCTCCGTCCGACCGTCCGTTAGCCGGCGGCGGCTCCGTCCGCTGCCGGCCGCCGTGGTGGTGCCTGGCCTCGGGATGCCGGGGACGGGGGAGCGGCCCCCGTGGGGGCCGCTCGTGCTCATTCGCATATGTCCAGCTCGTAGGGGAAGGCGTGGAGGCTGTAGGCGCTGCTCTCGCCGTCAAAGCCTGCGGCGGGGTCGTAGATCACGGGCCATTCGTCGAACGTCACGCGGGTCATGGAACCGGGCGCGACCCGGCCGAAGATGTACGGCACGGGCTGGCTGTCGTCGTCGGGTGCGGTCCATCCGCGGTACTCGTCGATGCCCTGGACGTCCTGCCAGGCTTCCGCGATCTGCAACGCGGTGTCGTCGTCTACGACGGGCGCGCCCTTGCTGGTCGTGCCGATGGGCTCGACGTCGAGGGCCGATCCGTCCGGGAAGGTCAGTCGCATGATGTGTTCTCCTGTCGCTAATGGCGTCAATGGGGGGAATAGGTTTATTGGCGGTGTTCGGGGTACTCGGCCGCGATCCGGGCGGCGACGTTGCACACGTCGTCGGGGGTCACCTCGTCGAGGAGGATCGTTCGCATTCCGGTGTCGAGGTCGATCCACCACACGGGGCGCACGGTGTCGGCGTCGATCCCGGCGCGGTGGGCGGGGAGGCCGCTCGACTCGTCGAGCGGCCCGAAATACACCTGAGGGGTCCAGCTCTCCGCGCCCATGTCGGTATAGACGAACGTCGGGAACGGGAGGAGCTGCGCGAGGTCTTCCAGCAGCTCGGCCACGGCGGCGGGGGTGAGGGCGTCCACGGGGGTTCTCCTTCGGTGTCAGTGGTCGACGGCGAGGTCGTACCCGCCGAACGGGGAGCGGGCTTCGACGTGTCGGCCCCCATAGGGGCCGCGCACGGTACGAACGGGGGAGCCGGGGCGCTGCCACTCGGCGGGGTAGTTCTTCGCGCACCACTTCGCGGCGGCGGCGCGGGCCTTCTTCTCATCGGTGGGGTCGCTGGTGAGCTGCGGCATGACGGGCAGGGATCGCCACCCCGGCATGGCGTGGTCGTGCCATGCCTCGATCCCGGCGTTTTCGTCGTCGGTGATGACGTGCCAGGCGCAACCGGGGCAGATCACGAGATACCCGCCGCCCTTGGGGAGCGGGGCGGCGCTGTGGTCGTGGTCGGCCTGCCGACAGCTCGTGTCGGCGTGGAAGGTGTGCAGCTCGTGGCCGTCGTCGGTGACGGCGCGCGCGCCCGCGTTCCATTCGTTGCGGTTCCACATGTGCGAGCGGGGGACGCATCCGAAGTGACCGAACTCGGCGCGGTAGCGGTCGAACGCTGCATCCAGCTCGGCGGGGCTGTAGTAGCTCGTCGTGTAGGTCAGCGGCGCGCCGTCCCACGCGGTCGCGGCCACGGCCTCGCGCTCGAACTCGGCCAGGTCGAACAGGATATCCGCGCTCATGGTGTCCTCCTCGGAGTTTGTGGAGCTAATAGGGGTATTGACGGCTTAGGCGGCGACGGCTGCGGCCTCGGGCTGCTCGGTGAGCGCGTCGGCCAGGGAGTGAGCTGCGCGGCGGACGTTGGCGGCGGTGGCCTTGATCGTCTCGGCGTCGCACTTGCTCCACCCGGCGACGTAGCCGACGCTGTAGCCGCTGGTGTCGAGTCCGAGAATCCCGGCGACGACGTAGGCGACGCTCTCGGCTTCGGTCTCCTTGATGCCGCGGTGCTCGACGTACTCGGCGTGATCTTCCTCGGCGTGCAGCAGGACGTGAGCGGCCTCGTGAAGGGCGGTCTTCGCGGCCTGGGCGGGGGAGAGGTCGGAGTCCAGCACGACGCGGCGCGTCTCGGGGTCGGTGTATCCCTGCGCGCCGCCCGCGATGCTCTCGCGCTCGACCGTCCAGCCCTGCCCGGTGAGGTAGTCCGTTACGGCGTCGAGAATCCCGGCGGTGTCCTCGCCGGTGAGGGGGCGGGCAATCTCGGCGGGGTCGCCCGCCTCGGGGTCGATGAGGTCGGTTTGCCCCATGTCGAACACGGACACCGGGAAGAACATCGTGCGGCGCTGCTCCTCCTCCTGGCCGGTGGTGGGGTTCTCGACCGTCTCGCGCACGTCGCGACCGCCGTAGATGCGGATGCCGCGTTCGCCCTTGCGCACCTGGCGGTTGAGCTTCTGCCACGTCCGGTAACCGGCGACGTGGGACGCCTCGGGGCACTGACCGAAGATCAACAACAGGTTGTTGATGCTGTAGCGGTGGAATGCCTTGGTGAAGTCCAGGAACCGCGCCCACGCCTCGGACTCGCGCAGCGCCTCGACCTGATCCGCGATCTTGGCTTGCAGCTCGTCGGCCTCGGCGCGACGCTGCTCGGGGGTCTTGGTGCTCTTGACGGTGCGTGCCATGTTCGGAACCTTTCGCCGCTATTAGGGATAATTCCCTGCTCATCCCCTCCACGTTTTTTGCCGTGAAGGCGGTTTTCCGCCTTAGCAACCGGAGGGTGCAGTGCAACCCGAAGGGCGGGGGAGGAGAGCGTTTCGGCGCGAAATGAGGGAGCGCAGCGACCGCGTGCCGAAAGTCTCGGGGGAGCCGGTGGCGTAGCCACTTGAACGGAGCCCGGAGGTAGCTACGACCGGAGCGCAGCGGAGGGAGCCGCCGAAGGCTTCACGGCAAAAAACCGGGGCCGAAGGCCCTTGCTGGCCGGCGTAGCCGGCTCCGTCAGCGAGCCGGCGGCTCGCAAGCGGCGGGCACCGTCGCCCCGCCGTCAGGCGATGCGGACAGCTCCCAGCAGTCGGGCCAGCATCCGGTCGGTGTCGTCGAGCTCCACGGGCTCGATGGCCGCGGGCTCGACGAAATTACTCGAGCGGAGATCTCCGTCGACGCGCTCAGGGGCGCTCTCTCGCGCGGCGGTGCCGGCGCGCTCGTGCTCGACGATGCGGCGGGCTTCCGCGAAGTCGAGTCGGCCGTCACCGCGGCGCGGGTGCGGGCCGTAAGAGTGCGTGCCGTCCTCGGGGACGAGGGAGAGTTGCCCGCGCGCCGGTCGACGGCTCGCGTCCGGTCGACGGGGTGCGTGCATCCACGTCTCCTCGGCCTTCCACCACGCCCACACCTCGCGCTCAACGCGGTAGCGGGTCGCGCGGGCGTCGAGACGTCCAGCGATCGCGAAGCGCTCGGCCGCGGCGTCGACGGTGCTGCGTGAGCTGCGCACCCATCCAGCCGGCGTCGGATCGACGATGCCGGCGTAAGCAAGACGGTCGAGGAGACGGGCTGTGCGAACGAGGCCGGCGCCGATGGTGCGAGCGAGGTCGTCAAGGGTGGCGGGGGTGTGGTCGGTGCGTGCGTAGATGTTCCCGGCGAGGTGTCCCAGCGCGGGGCGGGTTGAGGTGAACAAGTCGTGCGCGGCATCCGTCATGCGGGCGGTGATCGTTGCGAGGAGCTGGGTTCTCTCAGCGGCCCCGGCCCCAGGGGGGCGCGGGTCCGCTTGTGACCGGGCGTGATTCGGAGTGCTGTGGAGAACGTTCCTCGGGTCGATCGTCCACTGAGCCCCGCGCGGTCCCTCAGCCGCGGCGGCGTGGGCGATCCACCCGTCTTCGGCCAGGCGCAGCAGCGCCGTACGGGCCGTCTCGCGACCGACGCCAGCCAACAGGGCCAGGCGGCGGGTGTCGGCCTCCACGGTGCCTCTGAGGGCATGCAGGGCGATGACGCACAGGACGTCGAGGATGCGGCGATCGGCGGGGCCACCGCCGCGGGTCCAGCGGCCGGCGGCGGTGTCGGCGCGCTCCTGGACGTCGCGCACGTGCGCGGCGATCCTGTCGGCGCGACGATCGAACGTCGGATCGTCCCCGATCTGGCGTGAGCTGGTGGCGACGTAGCGCACGGCCTTGTCCCACTGACGCGCGAGGATCGCGCCCTGTTCACGCCGCGGCCGCGGTGTACGGCCGCGGGAACTCGTGCGCGTGCGGACGTGCTCGAGGCCCTCCGCGTCGTCGACGAGGGCGGCGACGTCGGCGTGGTGCCAGCGTGCGGAGGCCGCGCCGATCAGGACGCGCCAAAGCTGCGCGGAGGCGTCGGCCCCGGCAGGCAGCTCGCGCAGCGCCGCGGCGCTGACTGCGGGCAGCTCGCGACGTCGACCGGGCAGGTACAGCCGGCGGTGCTGATCGACCGGCAGCGGGCCGCTGGGCCGCTCCTGCTCGGTGTCGGCGGGCTCGGCGACGTCGACGAGCGCGGCGAGACGGGTCACGAGGCCGCGGATAGCGGCTGCGGGCGTCTGAGGGGCCGTCAGGACATCCAGCGCGCCCATGAGCGGTGTCGACACGCCTCCGTCGCGGTGCGGCGCTCCTGGGGGCCGTACACAGCCGGTGACGGGGTTCGACAGCGGCGAAAGGTCAAGGCTCGGGCACAGGTGCTTCACGAGGCGATTGAGCGTGGCCACAGTGGTCGCGTCGACCGACTCGGCCAGGCCGACCCATACGTGACGCCCGCCGGCAGGACCGGACTCGCACACGAGGAAGGGGATACCGGCGTCGACCAGGTGGCCGGTGAGCACGTCCAGGTCGCGCAACGGTGCGGCAGCGTCGCCGTGGGCGTCCAGGTCGAACGCGAGGAACCGGAACCGCTGATCGGTGCCGGCGAGGTACATCGCCCACGGGCGCTCAGGTGCGCGATCGCGCAGCTCCCGATCGAGGTAGCGATTCAGGACATTGCCGTAGGCGTCGGCCACGGCCACGCGCACACGGGGGCGTGGGCTCAGCTCAGCAGTGAGCGCCCAAGAATGTGCGCGCGAATACTGCGTAGCGATAGCGCTAGGGGTTATGATGACACCACCTTCCGGGTTTGCCCGGTGGGTACGACAAAGCCCCGGTTGCCCACCGGACTTTGTTGGAACTGCCTAGATCTGACCGGTCGCCAAACTCAGAAGATCAGGCACTTAGCTTTGGCCCCCCGTCTCATAGAGGCGGGGGGCTCGCTCATTTATGCGGCTCTGGGGGATGCCTCCTTGGGGGCGTTCAGCTCGGGAATCGGCAGCTCGGCCGCGCGGTCGCGCGGACGCGGCGGGGCGTACTGGGGCATTCCCAGCGCCTCAGCGGCGAGCATTACGAGGTATTCGCCGTATGAGAGGCCGGCGGCGTCGGCGTTGTGCTTCAAGATCGCGCCGAACTCCACGGGCGGCTTCGCCAGAATGGCGTCGCGCTGTCCTTTGCTCGGCCTTCCGTTCTGCGTTCCCATGCGCGCCAGTCTGTCGGTTTTCCTTAAAGCAAAGGGTGCGACACGCCGCCCGTGCGCCGTGACTGTCATGCGAGGGTGACGACGCATTCAACGTCGCCCAGCATGAGCTTCGCGCCGATGGGGACGACGGTGGGCTCTCCGGGGGTGAGCCAGCGCGTCGGTGTGGTCAGCACCTCAACGCCGTTGGGGGAGTTGAGGTCGGTGACGATGATCTGCCCGTCCTGGTCGACCTCGATCGCCGCGTGCGTGCGCGAGAGCTGTCGGCCGGGGCTGACGACGGTGAGGGCGTGCTGACCGTCCTTGGCGATTGGCTCGCGCCCGATGACGACGCGGCCGGGAACCGTCACGCTCCGCTGCGTGGTAAACGCAAGGTGCAGAGAGGGCGTCGTGGGACGGCTCACGCGCGTAGCTTCTACGTCGTCGTCCAGCTCGGGAACGATCGTCGACACCGGGGCCGACGAGACGGGAGCCGGCGCGGGTGCCACCTCGGGGAGGTGCACCACCTCGTCGACGTCGGCGGGCAGCTCCTCAGGAGCGTCGACGGGAACCGGCGGAGCGTCGACGGGCTCCCCCTGCGGGGCGACCTCAACACGCAACGGCTCCTCGATGTGGCACTGGATGCACGTCGTGGACGTGACCGGCTGTAGCCGCCGGCAGTGTCGGCAGCGGCCCTCGTCGACGCTGAGGCCGTCCGCGGCCGGGATGATGCCTTCGGCGTCGACGAGCTGCACGTACCCCTCGGGGCGCACAGCGAGCTGGTAGCTCGCTGCGGCTTCGGTGACGTCCAGGCGCACCGGGCGGCGGAGCTGCACCGCGTAGGACACGGCGCGGGCGATGAGCCCGGTCCTGAGCGCCTCGATTGACTCGGCCGCGCACGCGCGGCTGGTGCCGTTCACGGTCAGGGTTCCGGTGGTGTCGCCGTGCAGCTCTGTGACCAGGCGGGGCCAGGTCGGTACGCGGGTGAGCCCGGGGACGGGCTGTGTGGTGTTCATAGACCCTTCGCCACCGCTGCACCGGCAGCGAGCCATGCCCGCTGAGTGGAGGGGCGCAGCGCCCCGTAGTTCAGCACTCCGTCGACCATTGCGGGGTCATGGGGGATGGTCACGGCGGCGCGGGCCAGGCTCTTGTAGCCGTCCGCGACGTGCGCGAGCTCGGCGGCGGTGGCCTTCGGGTCGGCCTGGCTCACGACGACCACGGCGTCACGGGCCAGCTCTGCCGATCCCTGGTCGCGCTCGGCCAGCGCTTCAAGAAGAAGCGCGCCGGCCTCGGCGTGGTCGTCGCGGGTGGTCGTGGCGACCACGAGCTGATCGGTCTTGTCGATCATGCGCAGCCACATCGGGTCCGACTCGTCGTTGCCGCTGTCGATGAAGATCAGGCGGTAATACTTCGCGGCGACGTCGTGGATCGCGTCGACGTCGCTTGGCTCGACGCGCTGCTCGTGCGCGAGGGCCATGGGCTTGCTGCGCAGCACGTCGAACTTGTCCTTGGTCTGGTGGTGCACGTAGTGGTTCAAGTCGGCCGACTGCGCGCCTGTGCTGAGGAGTCGGGGCACCTGGGGCAGAAGGTCGAGAAGGGTCGCCTCGTGCTTGCCCTGCTCGGTGCGCCAGCCCAGCGTGCCGCGGGTCTGGTTGTTGTCCCACGTCAGCACGCCCGATCCGCCGTAGCGCGCGAACACGGCGGCGAGGAGAACGGTGGTCGGGGTCTTGCCGGCCCCGCCCTTGCCGTTCACCACGGCGATCGTGCGCGGCCCGGGCCAGTGCTGGGAGACAGCGAGGACGTCGGCGCGCTCGGCGCGCTCGGCCTCGCTGGGGCTCATCCGGATGCCGAAGCGGGTCAGCGACCCGCGCCACCCCTGCGTCGCCGGCTCCTCGGTGTTCTCCTGCGTGAGGAACGACTGACGCGCCGCACGTGGACTCGATTGGACGGGAGCTGCGGGAGCTGCGGGGGCTGCGGGGGTCGGCTCGGCTGCGGGCACCCTGTCGATCGGCGGGACCGCTGCGGGCGTGCTCGTCCACGCGCTGCTGTCTGCGGGGAGCCCGGGTGCCGCGGCGGACGTCGGGGCAGGGGCGCCGGGGATCAACGTGTCTTCGTCCAACTCGGGG
>NZ_CAKKMM010000009.1:0-32140 GCF_918698205.1 Microbacterium sp. Bi128
GACCCCGAGACCGACACGGCCGCCTTCAGCGAGGCGCAGCAGTGGGACGAGCTGCAGAAGCGCGTCCCCGGCACCACGCTGAAAGAGGGCCCGATCTTCCAGCGCGACGTGCTGCGCTTCCGCAGCTTCGTCGCGCACGAACTGCGTCTGGGCCGCGTCGCGCTCGTCGGCGACGCGGCCCACACCGTGCCTCCCACGGGCGCGAAGGGCATGAACCTCGCCATCGCCGACGTCCGCCTGCTCGCCGACGCGCTGCGCGCCCTGCTGCTCGAGGACGACACCCGTCTTCTCGACACCTACCCCGAGCGGGCGCTCCGCCGCATCTGGAAGGCGCAGCACTTCTCGTGGTGGATGACGAGCATGCTGCACGTCGCCCCGGATGCCACCGACTTCGACCGCCACCGCCAGCTCGGCGAGCTGCACGCGGTCGTCGAGTCGCGTCACGGCCAGGCGTACGTGGCCGAGGCCTACTGCGGCTGGCCCTCCGCCTGAGAGCGTGAGGGGTCACTTTCTGTCGCCCGGAGCTGCGCCAGGCGACAGAAAGTGACCCCTCACGCGTTACAGCCAGTGCTTGTGCTTGAACGTCAGCCACAGACCGAGCGACGTCGCCGCCATGAGCGCCAGCGCCATCGGATAGCCGAGGGTCCAGTCCAGCTCGGGCATGTTCTTGAAGTTCATGCCGTAGATCGCGCCCACGAGCGACGGGCCGAACAGGATCGCCGCCCAGCCCGAGATCTTCTTGACCTGCTCGTTCTGTTCGAGGGCGGTGTCGGTCTGCCGCTGCGTGACGAGCGTGGCGTTGACGGTGAGGGCGTTGTCGAGGATCGCGCGGAGCGAGCCGAGCTTGTCGCACTGGCGCAGCACGTGATCGAGCACGTCGCGCAGCGACCGCTGCAGCTCGATGTCGACGCCGTACTTGTCGGCGCCGCGCAGGAGTGCCTGCAGCATGTCGCGCAGCGGCTCCGTCGCGCGTTGGAAGTGGATGACCTCGCGCGCGAGCTCGTAGATGCGCTGGGTGAGTTCGGCGTCGCCGACGCCGAACAGCTGATCCTCGATCTCGTCGACGTCGTTCTGCAGGCCCGCGGCCACCGGGTCGTACTGATCGACGACTTCGTCGAGGATCGCGTAGAGAACGGCTTCGGGACCCCGCGCGAGCAGCTCGGGTTGCCCCTCGAGACGGCGGCGCACGCGCGACAGGTCGGGGACCTCCGCCTGGCGGACGGTCACGACGTAGTCGGCACCGACGAAGACGTGCAGCTCGCCGAAGTCGACCGTCTCGGTCGCATCGTCGTAACGGGCCGGGCGCAGCACCGCGAAGAGGTTGCCGCCGTAGCGCTCGAGCTTCGAGCGCTGGTGCCCCGACAGGGCGTCCTCGACCGCGAGGGGATGGAGCGAGAACTCGGCGGCCACTCGATCGAGTTCTTCCGGCGAGGGGCGCAGCAAGCCGATCCAGGCCATGCCGCCGTGCGCCTCCATGTACTCGAAGGTCTGGTCCAGGCTCGCCGGGTTCTCGATCCGGAAACCGTCGACGTACACCGCGCTGTCGATGATGGGCATGGGGTCCGTTCTACCGTCCCCAGGTGGACGAATGATGACCGTTGCGCTCGGGCCGTGTCAGCCCACCGGCTGCGCGGCAGCGCGCCGGGACGCCCCGAGCACCGCACCGATGCTGGCGACGATGACCAAGGCGATGCCGCAGATCTCGAGCCACGAGAGGCGCTGACCGAGGAGCAGGAAGCCGGCGATGGATGCCGTGGCGGGCCCCAGACTCATCATGATCGCGAAAGCGGAGGCGGGCAGCCGACGCAGGGCGATCAGCTCCAGCGCGTACGGGATGGTCGACGACAGCAGCGCCACCGCGGCACCCAGCGCCAAGATCTCGGGCCGGAGGAGCACCGCGCCGGCGTCCAGGATGCCGAAGGGCAGCGCGAGCACGGCCCCCACCGTCATCGCGAGCGCGAGACCGTCCAGGCGCGGGAACTCCCGCCCCACCCGGGCCGAGGCCAAGATGTACAGCGCCCAGCTCACGGCAGCGGCGAGCGCGAACAGGACGCCGAGCGGGTCGAGGCGATCCCACCCGCCAGCACCGAGGGCGACGACCCCCGCCAGGGCGAGGCCCGCCCACAGCCATCGGGCGATCCCGACGGCGGTGATGATCGACAGGGTCAGCGGGCCCAGCACCTCGATCGTGACGGTGACGCCCAGCGGGAGCCGCGCGAGCGCGAGGTAGAAGAGCCCGTTCATGGATGCCAGGACCACGCCGAATCCGATGACCGACCGCCACGCCCGCGCGCCGTGTCCGCGGAGCTTCGGGCGGGCGATCGCCAGCAGCAGCAGCGCCGAGAACACCAGTCGCAGCATGACGATGCCGAGGGGTCCCGTGTCCGGGAAGAGCATCACCGCGAAGGAGGCCCCGACCTCCTGACAGGCCAGACCCACGAGCACGAGCGCCGCGGCGGGACCCTGCCCGAAGCGCGTCGTCATCGCGCGACCGCGGACCCGGTCACTGTGCGGGCGGCGGGCAGATGGCGATGGTGCCGAGGTTGTCGCGCATCTGCTGCGCCGTCCACGGCAGACCGGCCTCGGGGATGCTGCGCCCCTCGGCCGCGGGGGCCTTGGAGGCGATCGCCGCGAGCTCCCACGCCAGCCACGCACCGGCGGCCTGGTTGGCCCCCGAGTTGTTGAGGACGACCGCGACGGACATGCCGGTCTGGGGGTCGGCGAACGCTCCGACGATGTACCCGGGGGCGGATCCGAACTGGCCGATGAGCGATCCGGCCTGGTAGGCGCCGCCCGCGGCGGTGAACCACGTCGGGGTCTCGGGGCTCACCGGGACGGGGGCGGCGAAACGGTCGGTGCCTTGAGGCAGAAGGGCACCGGTCGCCAAGGCCTGGGCGTATCGCCCGAGGTCGGTGATGTTCGTCACGGCACCGGAGTCGGCGCCGCCGATGCTCGCGGACGAGACGGTGTAGTCCCCGGGGTCGGTGCAGTTCCACGCGCCCTCGGCGTTGGTCTGCGACCAGTACCCGTTGAGCGCGTTGTCCGACGGGGGCGCCGCCGCGGGCCCGGGGAGCGACGTCGCGCCGAGCCCGAGCGGGTCGGCGACGCGCTCGGCGATGAGGTCCGACAGCTTCTCGCCGGTGGCTCGCTCCACGGCCAGGCCCGCGAGGAGGTAGTTCGTGTCGGAGTCGGCGAAGGCCGCCCCCGGCGCGTTGCGCCGCGGGCTGGCGATGCCGTACGCCATGAGTTCGCGGGCGTTCCACGCGCGGTCGGGGTTGATCAGCATCTGGCTGCGCAGGATCGCGCCGTATTCGCCGAGGCCCGAGGTGCCGTCGCACAGCTGGCGCAGCGTGATGTCGTCGAAACCGGGCAGACCGCTCACCCACGTCGACACGGAGTCGTCGAGCGAGAAGGTGCCGGCGGCGGCGAGCTCGTAGACGATGTCGCACGTCATGGCGCGCGTGACGTCACCCGCGCGGAAACCCATGTCGGCGGTGACGTCGGCCCCACCCGGGCCCTGCGTGCCGAGGCCCGTGACCCACGCGCCGCTCCAGGGCGCCCAGACGCCGACGATGGCGCCCGTCGATCCGGTGATCGCCATCGCCGAGGTCACGGCATCCTGCAACTGGGCGACGGTGTCGTCGGGAAGCGAACCCTGCACCTGCTCGGGGACGTCGATGGATGCCGACCCCTGCGGCGTGCAGCCGGAGAGGACGAGGGCGACGATGCTGGCTCCCGCGACCGCCATGGCCGCCGAACGACGCCATCCCCGCATGTGAACCCCCACCATTCCGCGCGCGATGAAGCATGCGCTCCAAGAATTCAAACACACGCCGAACAGACGGAGTGGCGGCTTGCGTTCCGGAGGAGTCACGGCTGCATCACATCTGCGACACCGGCCGGACAATGGGGGTTAGGTTTACCTAACCCGTTGCGTATGATGGCCGCATGAACGCCGTCGCTTCGTTCTCCGCCGCCCTGCGGGAACGGTCGAGCGCCGCCCATGCTCCGTCCGAGATCGCGGATTTCCTCCTCGGTCTCCTCACCGGTGCCGGCACACGCGAGGACTACATCGCCCACGTCGCTCAGCAGTGGTTCATCTACGAGGCTCTCGAGGCCGGTGCCGCTCGGCTGCGCGACGACCCGGTGGTGTCGGTCTTCCTCAGCGACAAGCTGACGCGCCTCCCCGCGATCGAAGCCGACCTGGAGTTCCTCATCGGGGCGGACTGGCGCGAGCGCATCGCCCCCCTGCCGACGACCCAGGCCTACGTGTCGCGCATCCGCCGCTTGGCCGCACGGTGGCCGGGCGGCTTCGTGGCTCACCACTACACGCGCTATCTCGGCGACCTCTCGGGCGGTCGCTCGATCGGGCGCGTCCTGCAGCGGCGGTTCGGGTTCGAGACGAACGGCATTGGCCTGTACCTCTTCGCCGACATCGCCGACCCCACGGCGTTCAAGCGCGTCTACCGCGACCAGCTGGATGCCGCGCCGTGGGACGACGACGAGAAGGAACGCGTCATCGACGAGGTGCTCGTCGCCTCCCGCTTCACCACCGAGCTGTGCGAGGACCTCGCGCGCGCGAAAGCCGCTCAGGTCGCCTGAGCCTCCTGCTGGCGGCCGAGCCAGGCCTGCTTCATGAAGCGCCGCACGTCTTCGTCGACGCGGATGTCGCTCGGGCGCAGCGGCCGCGTGAGATACAGCCCGTCGAGCGAGGTCAGACGACTCAGGGCGACGTAGGTCTGCCCGGGAGCGAAGGCGCCCGCACCGAGGTCGACGACGGCGCGGTCGTAGGTCTTCCCCTGCGACTTGTGGATCGTGACCGCCCAGGCCAGGCGCAAGGGGAACTGCGTGAACTCCGCCACGATCTCGCGCGAGAGGTTCTTCGTCCCCGGGTCGTAGGCGTAGCGGTACCTCTCCCACACCGCGGGCTCCACGTCGTGCTCGACGCCGTCGACCTCGACGCGCACGCTGTCGCCGGCGATGCGCGTCACGGTGCCGATCGTGCCGTTGACCCAGCGGGGCGCCTCGCCGAACTGCGCGCCGTCGTTGCGCAGGAACATCACCTGCGCCCCGATCTTCAGGGTCAGCGCCGGTTCCGCGGGGTAGTTGGCCTCGCCGCGCCCGAAATCCCCCGAGATCTCGGCGTTCGCCGTCTGCGTGCGACCCACCAGTTCCTCGAGGTGGCGCCGGTTGATCTCGTTGACGCGGTCGTTGCGCGTCGCGAGCGTGATGATGGGGTGCTCGCCGTCGGCGGGGTGCGGCGGCGTGCGCGCACCGGCGCCGTTGAGCACCCCGGCCATCTCGGCCGTCACGCGCCCGTAGCGCACGGCGTTCAGCAGCGCCCGGAACCCGGGGTCGGCCTGCCGATGGATCTCGACCAGTTCGTTCACGTGCAGGTCGGCACCGTGGCGGCCGATGTCGATGAGCCCGTCGCCCGCGGACTCCCCCGACCACACCTTCGCGTCGAAGAACCAGAACGAGCGGTAGTGGTCGCGGATGTAGCGCGCCTCGTCCCCCCGCGGCGGCACGGGGGCGAGTTGATACGGATCGCCGAACATGACGATCTGGGTGCCGCCGAACGGCTCGGCGCGACGGCCGCGCGCTTGCCGGAGCGAGCGGTCGATGGCATCCATGAGGTCGGCGTTGACCATCGAGATCTCGTCGATCACGAGGGTGTCGATCGCGTTGAGGATCTTGCGGGTGGCGTCGTTCTGCTCGATGTCGCCGTTCGCGATGAGCCCGATCGGCAGGCGGAACAGCGAGTGGATCGTCTGCCCCTCGACGTTGAGGGCGGCCACGCCCGTGGGCGCACACACGGCGATCTGCTTCTGCGTGTTCCACGCCAAGTGCTGCAGCAGGGTGGACTTGCCCGTCCCGGCGCGGCCGGTGACGAACACATGCTCGCGCGTGTCCTCGATCAACCGGAACAGCGCCTGCTGCTCGGCGGAAAGGGGTGGCGTGGTCACCGGTTCATGCTAGTTCGCGACGGATGCCGAGACACCGGCCGGCGGCTCGGTGTGGACGGTCATCACCGACCGGTGGGCTGCCACAAGTCGAGCCCCTCCCATCCCTGAGGCACCCCCAGGGATGCCACGGTCACGGGACCCGCGGCAGGAAACGATCGAAGAAGGTCGACCACCTGCGCTCCCCAGGTGGAGTCGTGATCGATCTTTGTGACCAAGTACTGAGCGATGGCGAGCGCCGCGTACACCCCGAACTCCTTCGGCAGGGCTCCCTCACGGAGGTGGGCCAGCACGGGGATCGCCGAGCCAGCTCGCTTGGGCGCTGTCACGAGCTTCCGATTGAACAAGCGAGCGTGGTGGGCTGCCACGTTGCGCACATACGTCAGCGTCGCCATCCAGCTCACGAGGAGCGTTTTCCGCGGAACGCCATAGGCATCGGCGATCGCCTGCGAAAACCGCGTATTCAGTCCGCGGTACAGCGCGACAAGCTGGCCCATCTCCAGGATCTCGGTCAGCGCCCAAATCGGCATCCGCCCGTCGTACTTCACGCGGAAGTGCTCGACGAAGCCCTCCCGCGAGGCCTCTTGCCGCACATGCACGGCGTCCAGCCACCGCGCATGGCGACTCTTCCCGTGGAGATCCGAGCCATCCTCCGCCGCAGGACGGACGAAGTCCGGCATGAAGCTCGCCGGGTCGGTGTGCGCGAACGCCGACGTTTCGCCCAAGACGTAGCCGACACGCATGCGGAAGGAGACCTCGATCCGTTCGAGCGCGTCCAAGACGAGAAGCCGGAGCTTTCGATCGAAGTCGATCAGGGCTACCGCGTCCGCGATCCGGGTTCCGGGGAGATAGGCACTTCGTTTGCCGCGAGTGGCGTGCTCTTCGTCTGGATACGGTCCCGCACACCGGAACGGATACAGGTACCCCGTCAGACGGTAGTAGCCCACCTCGCTCAGAAGGCGGAGAGCGGAGGAGGGATCGCCCACGTCGACGCCGCGCGCGTGCAAGCGGCTCAGCTGATCGTCGAGTGACAGCCAGGGCTTGTCGTACTCCATGCCGCTCCGCAAAAGAAAATCAGCCCGAGCCGTGAGGCGAGCGGGCTGATCGTGATGGGACCAAAATAACACGTCGTCAGGGCACGGGGCGAGGGAGTGTCGATCATATGTCTCCCACTCCCCACCCCGCGGATCACTCACCCTTGGCCGGGACCAAGAATGCCCTCGACTCACCCGGCCGGCGGCTCGGTGTGGACGAGACGCCACGGTGCACCGCCGGCCACGACGTCGGCGACGTGGCTGCGGAAGCGGGGGCACTCGGTGATGTCGTGCGCGCGGCACCGCAACGCGTGCTCGGTCATCGCCCGGGCCTGGGCGATGTCGGCGGCCCGGCGGTCGAGTTCGGCGACGTGCTCCTCGAGCACGCGGTGCCGGTCGGGCGCGCTCTCATCCAGGAGGACCCGGATCTGGTCGAGCGACATGCCCGCGGCCTTGTTGCGCAGGATCACCGCGATCCGTACGAGGTCGTCCTCGCCGAAGAGCCGTCGCCCGGCGGTGTCGCGCGCGGGGCGGAGAAGCCCCGCGTCCTCCCAATGGCGCAACACGTGGGTGTCGAGCCCGAACCGTGCCGCCGCGTCGCCGATCGCCTCACCGCTTGACTTCATGTCGACATGAAGTCACACGATGGTCGCGAACGCAAGCGAGAGGAGCCCGTCATGTACGAGGCCATCATCATCGGAGGCGGCCCGGCCGGCCTCCAAGCCGCCCTGACCCTGGGGCGCATGCACCGCCGCGCCCTGCTGCTCGACTCGGGCGAGTACCGCAACGCCACCGTCGACCACGCCCACAACCTGCTCGGCAACGACGGCGTCGCGCCCGCCGATCTGCGCCGCCGCGGCCGCGACGAACTCGCCGCCTACCCGACGGTCGAGGTCCGGGATGCCACGGTCTCGGCGGTCGCAGCCGACGGCGACGGCGTGGACGTCGAGGTGGACGGCGAGACGCTACGGACCGCGCACCTCGTTCTCGCGACGGGGCTGGCCGACGACCTGCCGCCGATCCCGGGCCTGGCGGAGCACTGGGGAGGGCGCGTCGCCAACTGCCCGTTCTGCCACGGTCACGAGTTCGCCGGCCGCCCCGTCGCCGTGCTGAACGCCTCGCCGCACGCCGCGATGCTGCGCGGAATGCTCGCGCCCGTGGCATCCGAGGTCGTCGTTCTCGATCCGGCACGCGTGACCCGCGTCGAGCCGGCGGCCGACGGTCTGCGCCTCGTCCTCGACGACGACGCGACGCTCGAGGTCGCCGGCGCGTTCGTCGCCCCCGCTTCGCGTCAGCGTGCCCCGTTCGCCGCGCACCTCGGGCTCGAGGTGCAGGAATCCGGCGCGGTGCGCATCGACCCGTTCGGCCGCACGAGCGTGGAGCGCGTCTTCGCCGCCGGCGACATGGCCCACCCCGACCACTTCCCGGGGCCCATGGCGACACTCGCGGCGGCGATCGCCGCGGGGCAGCTGGCCGCCGTGGCGATCGTGCAGTCCCTCGCGCAAGCGACGTAGACGGTCGCATTCCGCGTCTGCGCAGGTCCGCTTCCTACACTGGAGACGTGGAGAGCGCGGGCGGGGGACCGACGGCAGCCGAGGGCGCCGTCGTCGCTCGTCCGCGCCGCTTGGCTCGCGACCTCACGATCCTCGGCGTCATCGGCGTCCTGCTGATCGCCGCGCTCGGCGCCGGGACCGCCGCCGCCTACCGCGAGCTGTACAGCCCCCGTGCCTTCGTTCTGCACTACCTCGATCTGCTGCAGAACCGCCGCGCCGCCGAGGCCCTGGCGGTGCCCGGTGTCGCCGTGGACTCGACCGAGCTCGAGGCGGCGGGATTGCCCGCCACCTCGTCCGAGGCGCTCCTGCGCACCGACGCGCTGCAGTCGATCACCGATGCCCGCGTGATCGACGAGACCGCCGACGGCGACATCACGCGCGTCACGGTCGAGTACCGCGCCGGCACCTACAGCGGCCGCACCGCCTTCACCATCGGTCAGGACGGGTGGACGGGCGTGGTCCCGCGCTGGCGCTTCGAGGTGAGCCCCCTGGCGGTGGTCGATCTCACCGTGCGCGGCTCCATGAGGTTCTCGGTCAACGGCTTCGAGATCGACAAGCGCCAGGTGTCGGTCGACGGCGTGGATGCCGATCCGAGTGCGGCCGTGCCGTTGCTCGTGTTCTCGCCCGGCCTGTACTCGGTGTCCGTGGACACCGCGATCTCCGCCACCCCGGGGGTCGCGATCCTGGCCGACGCGCCACTGACCGGCGTTCCGATCGACGTGCAGGCGGAGCCCACCGAGGAGTTCGTGTCGGTCGTGCAGCAGCGCGTCGAGGACTTCCTCAGCTCGTGCGCCGAGCAGAAGGTGCTCCAGCCCACCGGGTGCCCCTTCGGCTTCACGGTCCGCAACCGCATCGACGACGCCCCGACCTGGTCGATCACCGAGCAGCCGACCGTCACGGTCGTGCCCGACGGCGCGGGCTGGCGGATCCCCCAGGCCAAGGCCGTCGCCCACATCGAGGTCGACGTCCGCTCGATCTTCGACGGGTCCGTGCGCACCGTCGAGGAAGACGTCCCGTTCACGGTCGACGGCGAGATCACGGTACGCCCCGACGGGTCGGCATCCATCGCCGTCGGCGGTCGCGCCAACTGACGGCGGGGACCCGGCCTCAGCGGCCCTTCGCCGCCTGACGTTCGGCCAGGCGGGCGTCGCGCTCGGCCATGCGCTGGAGTTCGGCGTTGTACTCGTCGAGCTCGATGTCGCCCACCCGGTCGACGTGGCGGTCGCGTCGGCGCTGCTGGCGCTCGTCGCTGCGGCTCCACTGGATCGCCACGGCGATCGCGAGGATCAGCGTCGGGATCTCGCCGACGCTCCACGCGACACCGCCACCGGTGTACTGATCCTGCAGCGGCGTGGCGCCCCATTGCCGGCCCATCGCCCCGAACCACTCGGCCGCCATGAGCCCGGAGTTCATCATGATCGCGATGCCGAAGAAGGCGTGCATCGCCATGACGCCGATGAGCACGATGAGCCGCATCGGATAGGGCAACCGGTAGGGGACGGGATCGATGCCGATGAGGCTCAGCACGAACAGGTATCCGGTGATGAGGAAGTGGGCCACCATCCAGATGTGGCCGACGTGGTCGTACAGCGACCACCGGAACAGGTCGGTGTAGTAGAACGCCCACAGCGACCCGATGAACAGGCCCGCAGCGACGTAGGGGTTGGTGAGCACCGTCGCGACCGGATTGTGCACCGCCCACATGATCCACTCACGGCCACCGCGCGTGCCGTCGTCTCGCTTGCGGATGGCCCGCGCGGCGAGGGTCACGGGAGCACCGGACACCAAGAGCAGCGGGATCGCCATCGACAGCAGCATGTGCTCGATCATGTGCACGCTGAACAGGTAGTCCTGGTAGACGTTCAGCGGACCCGAGGTCACCCAGAACACGGCGAGCATGCCGAGCGACCACAGCACGGTGCGGTGGATCGGCCACGCGTCGCCGCGCCGGTGCAGGCGCCAGACGCCGGCGAGATAGAAGAAGAGACCGAACCCGGCTACGAAGGCCCACAGCAGGTCGATGTCCCACGCGGTGAACCACCGGTCGATGGTGAACTCGGGCGGCAGCGGCGACCCGGTCAGCACCTCGGCGGGCGTGCGACCGATCGGGGGCAGCTCGTTCGCCGGCGGAGGCGTGCGCGCCAGAGCGACGGCCACGCCGCTCGCGACGCCCATGAACGCCAGCTCCAGCAGGATGACGCCCCAGAACCGCCGTGACCCGTTCTGGTCGTCCATGCGGGCGATGAGACGGCGGCGGTACCAGGCGCCGAGCACGCCGATCGCGACGAGCGCCGTGACCTTGACGAGCACGAGCACGCCGTAGGGCGAGAACAGGTTCTGCCAGCCCACCAGGCCGATCGAGGCGCGCACCGTGCCGGACACGGCCACCACGAGGAACGCCACGAGAGCGATCGAGGAGTACCGCAGCATGACCGTCTGCAGCTGTGAACGGTTCATCGCGGGGCGCACGACGACGAGCAGCACGAGCCCGCCGAGCCAGACGGCCGCGGCGATGATGTGCAGCACGAGCGACGTGACCGCCGCGGTGTGGCTCGCCTCGGTTCCGGCGTGGCCCTGGGTGCCCATGGGGATGAGCGAGGCGAGAGCGAGGATGGCCACGAGGAGGGTCGGTACCCACGTGCGCACGGCGAAGGTGAGCACCGTGAGAACCGCTCCGGCGATCGTCGTGAGGAGCCACGCGGGGCCGATCTCGGTCTCGACGAGGAAGCGTCCGAGCTGCTGGCCGAACACCGCGTCGAGGGTGGGGGTGGCGTTGATGACGTTGAGGAACGTCAGGAATCCCGTCGCCGCCGCCGAGACGGTGAAGACCGCCGCGCCGATGGATGCCGTGTCCAGGGCGATCTCGAACGGTCGCTCCCCCGCGCGCAGGGCGAACAGCGCGAGCACGAGAGACCCGACCATCGTCGCGGCCGACAGGTTGACCACGAGCGTCGCGACCGGGAGTCCCCAGCGCACGACGGGACCGGGGTCGGCCAGGAGCGAGGGGGCCGCACCGCCGCCGTAGGCGAGACCCGCGACGACGCTGAGAGCCGCGACCACGATCAGGATGACGGGTCCGGCCACGCGCAGGGCTCGGGGATTCACCCCCCAAGCCTACGTCGCCGCAGAACGCAAGAGGGGGGATGCCGGATGGCATCCCCCCTCTCGAGGTCTACGACGTCTTACTTGACGGCGGCCTTCAGCTTCGAGCCGGCGGTGACCTTGACGCGCTTGCCCGCGGGGATCGAGATCTCCTCGCCCGTCTGGGGGTTGCGGCCCGTGCGAGCCGAGGTGGCGACCTGCTCGAACGCGATCCAGCCGGGGATCGAGACCTTGCTGCCCTTGGCAACCGCCTCGGAGACGGTGGAGAAGAGGGAGTCGAGCACGCTCGACACGGCGGACTGGCTCTGCCCGGTCGCGCTGGCGATGCTCGCGACGAGCTCGGTCTTGGTGATGGACTTGTCGGCCATGTGGTTGTCCTCCAGGCGACGCTCGTGTCGCCTCTCGTTACATCGGACGAGGAGGGTTCCTCCTCGGTGGTCGGGAGACCGCCTCGACAGTATCAACCGAACCGCGGAATTACGCGGATTTTGACCGATTTCGCCCCAGACGCACCCGCGTGTCGCGTGTCGGATGTGACGCGTGTGAACCGTGAGGGCCGCGGGACGCCGAACGCCGAAGGGCGAGGGCCCCTTCCGGAACCCTCGCCCTTCGATCGTGAACGGGTGCTTACCAGCTCGACTTGGTCACGCCGGGCAGCTCGCCACGGTGCGCCATGTCGCGGAAGCGGACACGCGAGACGCCGAACTTCGTCAGCACGCCACGGGGGCGGCCGTCGATGACGTCGCGGCTGCGCACGCGCGCGGGCGACGCGTTGCGGGGCAGCTTCTGCAGGCCCACGCGGGCGGCCTCGCGGGCCTCGTCGGTCGCGGTCGGGTCGACCAGGGTCTTCTTCAGCTCGGCGCGCTTCGCGGCGTAGCGCTCGACGACGACCTTGCGCTGCTCGTTGCGCGCGATCTTGCTCTTCTTGGCCATGTGCTTAGCGCTCCTCTCGGAAGTCGACGTGCTTGCGCACCACCGGGTCGTACTTCTTGAGCACGATGCGGTCGGGGTTGTTGCGGCGGTTCTTGCGCGTCACGTAGGTGTACCCCGTGCCGGCGGTCGAACGCAGCTTGATGATCGGACGGACGTCCTGAGCCTTCTTCGCCATTACAGCTTCACGCCCTTCGCCTGCAGGTCACGGACGACGGCTTCGATACCGCGCGCGTCGATGACCTTGATGCCCTTCGCCGAGACGTTGAGCTTGATGTTGCGACCCAGCGACGGAACGAAGTAGGTCTTCTTCTGCACGTTCGGGTCGAAGCGGCGCTTCGTCCGGCGGTGCGAGTGCGAGATGTTGTGACCGAAGCCGGGAACCGCTCCAGTCACCTGGCACACTGCTGCCATGGTGATGTCTCCTTCTGTACCGTGACACCGGACGGTGTCACCCAAGATCCCTTGTCTGCACCCCGTTCTGGACACAGCACAAGGCCGGGATCAGAGGGAGGGGTACGTACCACGCGCTGGAGTGCGCGCAGACAAGCGATCAGTCTAGCATGCTCGGCGTGTCGCCTTGACGGGCCGCCGCCTCGGCCGCGCCGCGTCCCCACCGGAACACCGAGACCGTCGGGTCACCGGTGAGCCAGAAGCGCCACGGGAACGCGGTCGTTCCCGCGATCCCGGCGACTCCGACGCGGGGCCCCGACGAGACGGCCGAGGCGGGGTGCTCCGGCAGCAGCAGCCGCGTCCGGGCCCCCGCGTGCTCCGCCCCGGTGACGGCGTCGATCCCGTCGTGGACCGGATGCCGCAGGCCCACGGCATCCCCCAGCCGTCCGGGACCGCGCGCGAGGTCGTTCCTCGCCCGCACGACCCCGCGCTCGCGGCGCCGCCGCTCCGCCACGTCGGCGCCCTCGAGAACCTCGCCGCCGCGCAGCAGCACACCGCCCGCAACCCCCTCCGGACCGCACACGACGTTGACGCAGGAATGGATGCCATGACTCAGGTACACGTACAGGTGTCCCGGCTCGCCCCACATCGTCGCGTTGCGCGCCGTCGGCCCGCCGCGGGCGTGCGAGCCGGGGTCGGGGCGATCGCCCGTGCCGAGCCCGTGATACGCCTCGACCTCGGTGATGCGGAGCACGACGCGCTCCCCCGCGACGACCGTCTCGAGGTGCGCGCCGAGCAGGGTTGGCGCGACCTCGACCGGCAGCGCCGCCAGATCCACGCGGGACGCGGGTCGCGTCATCCGGGCGGCACCTGGCACCAGGACAGGTCGAAGCCCTGCAGCGCGACGAGCTCCTGCCCGGTGTCGATCTCGACCAGGTGGGTCAGCAGCCGGCCCGGCAGCGGCAGCTGGTACCGGTCGAAGGGATTGTCGATCGCCTGCGGCGCGACGAGCACCGCGGCGTAGCGGCCGCTCGGCGACACGCACGTCTGCAGCGCCGTGTCGCTGCCCGGCACCTCCAGCAGAGGGCGCACGGTGCCGTCGGTGTCGACGTGTCCGATCGTCGTGGCGCGATAGGCGCCGTCGGCGTCGATGTCGGCGAAGGAGCGGATCGTGCCCGCGCCCGCACCCGGGACGGGCGTCGCCCGACCCGGCATCCCGGGCGGATCCACCGGTTCTTCGAGCGCCTGCTCGGAGCCGTCGGTGAGATTGATCTCGCGGATCCCCTCGAGCCGCTCGACGATCGCGATCGACGACCCACGGGCGATGCCGTCGATCGACACCGCGCTGCCGAGCGGTGCGGCGTTCCCGCCCTGCGCGTCGGTGAGCAGCAGCCGCGAGTCGAACGTGAGCACGAGCATGCTGTCGGTGTCGGGCACGAAGCGCCAGTCGGCCACGCGCACATCGCCGCCGTTGAGGCCGATCTCGACCGGCGGCGCGTCGTCGGCGGCGGATGCCGTGAACAGCTTGCTCTCACGCCCTCCCGCGGCGCCGAGGGTGGCATCCGAGAAAGTGAAGCCGACGCGCTCACCACGGTCGGCGGACTGCAGGTTGGACACGAACCCCGGGCCCGGCAGCGCGATGTCGTGCGCGTTCTGCCCGTCGAGATCCGTCACGACGACCCGGGCCCGATCGCCCTCGCGCACCGAGACGACGAGGTGGTTCGCCGTGGCGCGGAAGTCCTCGATGTGCTCGTGGGTGAAGACGGGCAGGCCCGCCTCGCCCTTCAGATCGGTGCGGAAGATCGTGTCGCCCTCGGGGGTGCCGCGCTGCATGAGGAACGCCTGCAGCGGCGGAGTGCGGAACGTCTCGCTCAGCTCGGACGCGGGCCCGGCACCGAGTCCGCGCACGTCGCGCACGGTCACGCGGTAGTCGGAGTCGTCGCGCAGCGGAAGGGTAAACCGGATGCCGACGCTCCGCCCCGAGGTGTCGACGGTGAACGGCGTCGCCGGCTCGACCTCGACCTGCGCGGGGTCGATCTTCTCGAGCGACTGCGTCGTGGTCAGGATGACGCGAGCCCCGGATGCCGCGACGGCGGCGGCGGGGTCGACCTGGACGTCGGTCACGCGCGGCCCCTGCGCCACGGCGACGACACCGCCCACACCGCCGACCAGGACCAGCGCCCCGAGGACCGCCGCGAAGGCGAGGACGAATCCGCGACCGCGGCGGCGACGCGCGCGGGCGCGGCGGGAGTCAGTACTCATACGGGTCCGTCGGCTCGTCGATGGCCGCGACCTGGTCGGCGCGCACCTCGAGCGCGCCGTCGCCCGTGGACCGCACGGTTCCGGTCACCGTGACCCACTGCCCCGTCCCCGGTGCGGAGCCGGTCGCGGTGATCGGCAAGCGGGCGGTCTGCGCGTCGATGACGCAGTGCGTGATGACCAGGCGCGTGAGGTCGAAGCTCGCGCCGTCCTGCCCGGGCGTGATGAAACCCGTGAGCGTGACGGGCTTGCCGTCGAAGGTCTCGGGGTTGGTGGCGTGGGCGAAGATCGCCGACCAGTCGCCGATGCCGAAGGTCGAGGTGTCGCCCGAGGCGGCGAGGGTCACGACGTCGGAGCCGACGAACAGCGGCGGGGCGCCGACGTCGCGCGAGACCGCGAGCTCGGCCGACAGCGAGGCGGGCGGGGTCAGCAGCACCGCGATGACCGCGCCCGAGGCGAGGAGCCCGCCGCTGAACGCGGCGATTCCCCCGGGTGTCAGTCGCGGCCGCGCGGCGAGGTGGTCGTGCGCGGCGTGGTCGTGGTCGTCGGGGGCGTCGGCGTGCTGGTGATCGGCGTGCGCGAACGCCTCGCGACGGGCGGGCGCCGGAGCCGGAGCGTGCCCGTGCTCGTGATCGTGTCCGTGATCGGCTTCGGCGCCCAGCGGCAGGGCGAACGTCGCGATGGAGCCGACAACGGCGACGACGGCCATGCCGATGGCGAACCACGCCGAATCGGGGTTCACGTACAGCGCGATGCGGCCGCTGAGCCACAGGGCGATCGTCGTGACGGCCAGGCACGAGGTGAGCCCGACGCCGAGCCACCGTGTCGCGAGAGCACCCGTTCTAGACAAGGAGGTTCACCACCGTTCCCATCGCGAAGGCGGACAGCACCACGACGGCCGTGAGCCCGACGAGCACGCGCGTCGTGAAGGTCGTGCGCAGGAGCGCATACATCTTCAGGTCGACGACGGGTCCGACCAGGAGGAAAGCCACGATCGATCCCGGGGTGAAGGTCGACGCGAACGACAGGGCGAAGAACGAGTCGACGTTCGAGCACAGCGACACCACGACCGCCAGGAGCACCATCGCCGCGATCGACAGCGCGGGATCCGAGCCGATCGCCAGCAGCGCGCTGCGGGGGATCAGCACCTGCACGGCGCCGGCGATGAGCGAGCCGATGATGAGCGCCGGCATGACCGAGCGCAGCTCGACGACGAACTGCGCGAGCGAGCGGCGCCCCCGGCCGCCGCGCTCCTGCACGACGATCTCGCACGTCTCGAGGAACCGCTCGGTGAGCAGCTTGTCGGGATCGGGATGCCGGCTGTACAGCCAGCCGATGAGGTTGGCGACGAGGAAGCCGCCGATCAGACGCGCGACGAGGATGCCATCGCTGAAGCCGAACGCGGCGTGCGTGCTGATGATGACGATCGGGTTCACGATCGGGGCCGCGACGAGGAACGTGAGCGTGTCCGAGACGCGAAACCCGCGCATGAGCAGCCCGCGCGCGAAGGGCACGTTGCCGCACTCGCACACCGGAATGAACATGCCCAGGAGCGACAGCACGGCACGGCGGGCCCAGGGGGCTCGTGGCATCCATCGCTCGATCGCTCCCGGCGGCACCCACACCTGCACGACGATCGAGAGCAGGACGCCCAGCACGACGAACGGGAGGGACTCGATGAGCACGCTGAGCGCGAGCGTCAACCCGTCCTGGGCACGGGTCGGCAGGGGGGCGGCGAAGAACGTCGGCGCGAACGCATCGATGAGAAAGAGCGCGGCGATGACGACGACACCCAGGCCGAGGGCGACGAGGGTGCGCGTGACGCCGGTGCGCGGGGGCGCCGACGTGACGGATCGACTAGTCGTCGCCACGCTCACGAGCGCGCGCCTGAGCGCACGCGGCGCACACGCCGAAGATGTCGACCACGTGCTCGGCCTGCGAGAAACCGTGCTGGGCGGCGGTGCGCTGCGCCCACTCCTCGACGGCGTCGGCCTCGATCTCGACCGCGACGCCGCACGACCGGCAGATCAGGTGGTGGTGGTGGCCGCGGGTCTCGCACGCGCGGAAGAGATTCTCGCCCTCGGGGCTCTGCAGTGAATCGGCGTCGCCCTGGGCGGCGAGCCCGGCGAGTGCGCGGTACACCGTGGCCAGGCCGATGCCGGTGTTCTCTTCGCGCAGGGTCGCGTGCAGCGCCTGCGCACTGACGAAGCCGCCCGCACCGGACAGCGCTTCGCGCACGCGCTCGCGCTGCCACGTATTGCGCTGGACCATACCCCGAGTCTAGCGAGGCGACCGGTGAATCGGCTGGGGACGCCGGCGGCTACAGCGCCCGCGTCGTGCGGTCGCGGCGCGCCCCGACCAGACGGCACACGAGGTAGATGAGGAACGAGATCGTCGTGATGTACGGGCTCACCGGCAGGGTCCCCGCGACGGCGAGCAGCACGCCGCCCACCGCGGACACGAAGCCGAACAGGGCCGCGAGCAGCGGCACCGACAACGGACCGGATGCCACCCGCATCGCGGCCGCGGCCGGGGTGACCAGCAGCGCCATCACCAGGAGCGCCCCGATGATGTGGACCGCGACGGCGACGATCAGACCGAGTAGCAGCATGAATCCCAGCGACACCGCCGTCGTGGGGACACCGCGGGCGGCGGCGGACTGCGGGTCGAGGGAGTCGAAGCGCAGCGGGCGCCAGATCATCAGCAGCGCGATCAGGACGACGAGCCCGATGACGACGAGCCAGCCCAGTTGCGCGCTCTGCACCGAGACGATCTGGCCGGTCAGCAGACTGAAGCGGGTGGCGCTGCGCCCGTTGTAGAGCGACAGGCACAGGATGCCGACCCCCAGGCCGAACGGCATGAGCACGCCGATGATCGAGTTGCGGTCCCGGGCGCGCGCACCGAGCAGACCGATGATCGCCGCGGCGATGAGCGAGCCCACGATCGAGCCCGAGACGACGTCGACGCCGATGAGCAGGGCCACCGCCGCACCGGCGAACGACAGCTCGCTGATGCCGTGCACCGCGAACGCCATGTCGCGCTGCATCACGAAGACGCCGATGAGGCCGCCGACCAATCCCAGGACGGCGCCGGCGTAGACGGAGTTCTGCACCAGCTCGAGGATCGCGCCGTATTGGCTCACGCCGCCGAACAGCGCGTTGCCCACGTCGGCCCAGTTCATGCGTCGTCCTCGTCGTGGTGGTGATGGGCCTCCTCGGCGTCGGGGGCACCGACGACGACGAGCCGGCCGCCCGCCCGCGTCACGTAGACGGGGGCACCGTAGAGCGAGGTCAGCGTCTCGCTGGTGAGCACCTCGTCGGGCGTGCCGAGCGTGAAACGGCCGTGGGCGATGTACAGGATGCGGTCGACGTGCGCGAGGACCGGGTTGACGTCGTGGGTGACCAGCAGCACGGCGGCGTCGCGCTCACGACGGTGCCGATCGATCAGTCGCACGACCGCCTGCTGGTTCGCCAGGTCGAGGCTGGTCAGCGGCTCGTCGCACAGCAGCAGCCGGGGGTCGTCGGCGAGCGCCTGCCCGACCCGCAACCGCTGCTGCTCGCCTCCCGAGAGCAGGCCTACCGGGCGGTCGGCGAAGGCCGTCGCCCCGACCGCCTCGAGCAGTCCGTCGATGCGCGCACGGTCCTTGCGGCGCGAGAGCGGAAGGCCGAACCGGTGGCCGTCGACGCCGAGCCCGACGATGTCGCGTCCGCGCAGCGGCGTCTCGCGCGGAAGCGGCCGCTGCTGCGGCACGTAGCCGATGTGACGGTTCCCCGCTCGACGGACCGGGGAGCCGAGCGCCTCGATCGTCCCGCGGCTCAGCCGCTCGAGGCCGAGGATCGCGCGCAGCAGCGTCGTCTTGCCGGAGCCGCTCGGACCGAGGACGGCGACGAGCTCGCCGGGCTCGACCTGGAGGTCGAGCCCGGCCCACAGCTCACGGCCGCCGCGCTCGAGGGCGGCTCCGCGGATGCGCAGGGGTGGGGCGTCGCTCACGCCGGGAGGGCGTCCGACAGTGCGGCGATGTTGCTCTGCATCCACGAGATGTAAGTCTGGCCCTCGGGGAGCGTCTCGGTGAACTCCAGCACGGGGATGTTCTTCGCCTTGGCCGCGTCCATGACCTGCGTGGTCTCGGCTCCGCCGGTCTGCGGGTTGACGATCATGACCGCGATCTGGCCCGAGTCGATCAGCTGCAGCGACTCCAGCAGGGTGGCGGGGGGCACGTCCTGGCCCTCTTCGACCGACTCGCTGAACTCGTTCGGGGTCGCGTTCGACAGACCCGCGGCTTCGATCAGGTAGACGGGCACGGGCTCGGTGACGAACACCTTCGCCCCGGCATCCTTCGCCTCGATCTGGCCGAGCGACTCCTCGAGACCGGCGATCTTCGTCGTGAACGTCTCGGCGTTCGCGGTGAAGTCGGCCGCGTGGTCGGGAGCGAGCTCGCCGAGGTGCTCGGCGATCGCCTTCGCGAGGTCTTCGACGGTGTGCGGGTCGTACCAGACGTGCTCGTTGAAGCCCTCGATGTGGTCGTGGCCGTCGCCCTCGGCGTGGTCATGGGCGTCGGCGCTCTGGCTGGGAGCGGGGCTCGCCGAGGCGCCGGCGGCGTGGTCGTGCGACTCGGCGCCCGGGTAGTCGTGGTTGTACTCGACGGCGGTGAGGACCTCGGCCGACGAGCCGCTGGCCTCGATGAGCGACTCCATGAAGGAGTCGTACCCGGCGCCGTTCTCGATGACGAGCTGCGCCCCCTTGAGGGTCAGCTGGTCCTGCGCGCTGGCCTCGTACTCGTGCGGGTCCTGCGAGGTCGAGGTGATGATCGCGGTGACGTCGACGAAGTCGCCGCCGATCTCTTGGGCGATCGAGCCGTAGACGTTCGTGGATGCCACGACCGAGACCTTGCCGGCATCGTCGGTCGAGCCGCCCGCCGCGGGGGTGCCGCCGGCGCAACCGGCGAGGGCGAGCACGGAGGCCGCACCGAGGACGAGGGGAACGAGAACGCGTCGGGTCATGCCCCCACTGTATCGCTGACGATAATCGTTCTCAACATCAGCACCGAGGGAATGGCATCCCCGCCCCGCGAAGGGAGGGGATGCCGTCCGCTCACGCGCCGACGGGCGCCGGGACCGGCGCGGCGAAGGTGTGCACGCCCGCGGCGACCTCGAATTCGCGACCGTCGGGGAGACTGACGACGCCCGTCGCGCCGGTGGGCACGCGGACCTCGACGTGGAGCTGCTCGTCCTCGATGCGCCACGCGACCGCCGCACGTCCGTACGGGGTCTCGTGCTCGGCCGCCGCGTGGGTGAGCCCGCCACCCGGTCGCGGCGCGAAAGCGATGCGACGATAGCCGGGCTCCACCGGGGCGAGCCCCGCGACGGTGCGGTGGATCCAGTCCGCGACCGCGCCGAGGGCGAAGTGGTTGAACGAGGTCATGCCCCCGGGGTTGACCGTGCCGTCGGGCAGCAGGCTGTCCCACCGCTCCCACGTGGTCGTCCCGCCCGACAGCACCGTGTACATCCACGACGGGCATTCCTTCTCGAGCAGCAGGTCGTAGGCGACCTCGACGTGCCCGGAACGCGTCAGCGCGTCGGTGATGAGCGGCGTGCCGGCGAAGCCGGTGGCGATGCGGTTGCCGCCGGCGCGCACCAGCTCGGCGAGGCGTGCGCCCCAGACGTCGCGCTCGGCGACATCGGAGTACAGCTCGAACTCGATCGCCAGCGCGTACGCGGTCTGCGCGTCGCTGCTGAGCAGCCCCGAGGCCGTGACGTACTCCCCGCGGAAGGCCTCGCGGACCCCCGCGGCCAGGCGCGCGTACGTGGCGGCGTCCTCCGCCCGGCCGAGCACCTCGGCGGACTTCGCCAGGTGCAGGCTGGACCACGCGAAGTACGCCGTCGCCACGAGGTAGCGGTCGGTCGTGGCATCCGCGGGGTCGTGCGGAGGCGCGGCGGGGTCGAGCCAGTCACCGAGCTGGAAACCGGTGTTCCACAGTCGGGACGGGCCGGCCAGGCGCGCCACGAGGTCGACCCATTTGCGCGCCGAGTCGTACTGGTCGCGCAGGATCCGCGCGTCGCCGAACTGCCGGTAGAGGGTCCACGGCGTCAGGACCGCGACGTCGCCCCACGCGGCGCCCGGACGGATCGGCGTCCACTCCTCGCCGCCGGGGATGACGGGGACGTACCAGGGGACCGTTCCGTCGGGGAGCTGCTCGACGGCGACGTCGCGCAACCACGAGCGCAGCATCCCCGAGCAGTCGTACAGGAAGGATGCCGCCGGCGCGAAGACCTGCAGGTCACCGGTCCAGCCGAGGCGCTCGTCGCGCTGCGGGCAGTCCGTGGGGATGTCGACGAAGTTGTCGCGCATCGACCACCGCACGTTCTCGTGGAGGCGGTTCAGCAGCGGATCCGACGAGTCGAACCAGCCGGTGCGCTCCATGTCGGTGTGGTACACCCGGGCCACGATCGCGCCCGGCGCGACCTCGCCCGGCCACCCCGTGACCTCGGCGTACCGGAAGCCGTGGATCGTGAACCGCGGCTCCCACTCCTGCTCTTCGCCGTCCGCGACCAGCACATCGGTGGCCGCGGCCCCGCGCAGCGGTCGGGTGTAGAGCTCGCCGTCCTGCAGGACCTCGGCGTGCCGGAGCGTGATGACCTGCCCCTCGTCGGCCGCGACCCGCAGACGCAGACGCCCCGAGATGTTCTGGCCGAAGTCGAGGACCCACCCACCCGTCGCCGACCGCGTCACCGCGACCGGCTCGAGCTCTTCGGTGCAGCGCACCGGCGGCCCCTCGGGGGCGACGAGCGTGGAGTGGTCGACGGGGAGCAGGCGCGCGGGCGTCCAGTCTCCGGCGTCGGCGGCGGCCCAATCGGCCCGCTGCAGGCGTGCGTCGTAGTGCTCGCCCTCGTAGATGCCGGTGGTCAGGATGGGGCTCGGGGCCGCCTCCCACGCGTCGTCGGTGGCGACGACCGTCCGGGTGCCGTCGGCGTGCTCGATCTCGAGCTGAGCGATGAGGCCGATGTCGCTGCCGTAGAGGTTGGGGTACCCGCCGTGGAAGCCGAGACGCCCGCGGTACCAGCCGTCGGCGAGCCACGAGCCGATCGCGTTCGCTCCCGCACGGAGGTGCTCGGTCACGTCGTACGTGTAGTACCGCAAGCGTTCGCCGTAGACGGTCCAGCCGGGGGACAGCGCGTCGTCGCCGACCCGGCGGCCGTTGATCTCGACCTCGTACAGGCCGTGCGCCGAGACGTACAGGCGGGCGCGCGCGACGTCCGAGGCGACCTCGAACGACCGGCGGACACGCGGAGGACGCCGCAGCGACTCGGGCTCCTCGTCCCAGTCGGGACCGACCACACCGGCGATCCAGTCCTCGGCATCCAGGAGTCCCGCCTCGACACGTGCGGCCAGCGACCACTCGGATGCCGCGTCGCCCGCGCCGAAGAGCCGGACGCGCAGCGTCGCACGCTCACGCGACGCCAGCGGCGCGAAGGGCCAGTCGACGAGCACCGACTCGGCGCTCTGCACGACGCCGGAAGTCTCGACGCCGCGTTCCGTCACGATCTCGATCTCGTACGCGGTCTGCCGCCACCCCGCGGGGGCGTCGGTCTTCCACGACAGCCGCGGAGCGGCCACACCGATGCCGAGGGCATCGCGGAGGTGCTCGAACGTGAGGGGGGATACGTCAACGGTCATGCGGTGGTCGTCTCATCCTGCTGCGGGTGGATCATGGGCTTGAGGGCGGTGCGGTCTCCCCCGGGGAGGAGGAGCGCGGTGTGCACGTCGCCGAGCGCGTGCACGCTGGTCACGAGGCGGCGCAGATTCACTCGGCCGGTCGCCGCCAGCTCGATGGCATCCGGGTACTGGTGGGCGTAGCGGAACGTGCCGGTCAGGGCGATCTCGCGCGACTGGATCACGTCCAGCGGCAGCGTCACGTCACCGTCGGCGGACATGCCGACGAGCACCGCACGGCCGGCGGGGGCCAGGGCCGTGATCCCGGCGCGGATCGCCGACGACACCCCCGAGCACTCGATGAGCACCGTGGTGTCGGTGGGGAGCGGCTCGGTGAGCGGGTCGATGACCCGGGTGGCCCCGAGCTCGGTGGCGACGCTCCGCCGCTCGGCAGAGACGTCACTGACCCGCACCTCGGCACCCGCGGCACGCGCGACCTGGAGCACGAGCAGGCCGACGGGGCCCGCGCCGCTGACGAGCACACGGTCGCCGATCCCGACCGCCGCCTTCCGGACGGCCCACAGGGCGACCGCGAGCGGCTCGATGAGCGCGGCCTCGTCGTCGTCGAGGGCGTCGGGCACGTCGTGCGCGAAGTCGGAGGCGATCACGACGTGCGTCGCGAAAGCTCCGTCGATCGGCGGGGTCGCGAAGAAGCGCACACCGGGGCACAGGTTGTACCGACCGGCACGGCACTGCGCGCATCGTCCGCACGGGACGCCGGGCTCGAGGGCCACGCGGGCGCCGACACGGTCGCGCGAGACGTCCGCGCCGGCCTCGACGATGACACCGGATGCCTCGTGCCCGAGCACGAGCGGATCCTCGACGCGCGTGGAGCCGATACGCCCGTCGCGGTACCAGTGCACGTCGGAGCCGCAGATGCCGACGGCACGCACCTCGACGAGCACCTCGTGCGCGCCGAGGGTGGGCACGGGCCGCGTCTCGATCTCGGTCGTGTCGATCGCCGTCATCACGGCCGCGCGGATCGTCGCCGGGGCGGTCATCCCTTCACCGCGCCGCTGGCCAGGCCCGCCATGATGCGCTGGTTCAGCACGAGGTAGATGGCCAGGATGCCGAAGACGTTGATGCAGATGGCGGCGAAGAGCGGCCCGTACTGCGTCGCGCCGAACTGCCCCGTGAAGTTGAGCAATCCGACCTGCACCGTGCGCAACTGCGAGGAGTTGGTGAAGGTCAGGGCGATGAGCAGGTCGTTCCAGAAGAAGAAGAACTGCACGAGGCCGACCGTGACGATGGAGTTGCGCGCCATGGGCAGCGCGATCGAGAAGAAGGACCGGAAGATCGACGCGCCGTCCAGCGTCGAGGCCTCGAACACCTCGCGCGGGATCGCGCGGAAGTACGTCGCCATCATGAACACGGTGAGGGGCAGACCCGTCGCGGTGTACGTGATGATGAGCGGCCACAGCGAACCGGTGATCCCGGCCTGGAAGTAGACCGAGAACAACGGCAGCAGGATCATCTGACCGGGCACCATGATGCCCGCGAGGAACAGCAGCAGGATGCCGCTCCGCCCGCGGAAGACCATGACCTCGAGCACGAAGCCGGCGGCGACGCCGAGGAGCAGCATGAGGGCCAGGGCGGGGAACACCGCGACGATGCTGTTGCCGAGGTACTGGCCGATGTTGCCCGTGACCCACGCGTCGACGTAGTTCTGCAGGTTCAGCTCGCGGGGCAGCGCCCACGTGGGGGCGTTGAGGAATTCGTCCTGGCTCTTGAAGGAGTTCATCAGCAGCCACAGCAGAGGGAGCACCTCGATGGCGACCAGCAGGACGATCAGGACCGTGCCGGGGGTGCGGCGCAGGGCTCCGGCCCGCGGGGCGGGCTTGCGGCGCGCGCGGAGCCGGTCGGGGGACTGGGGAAGGGTGGCGGTGGACATGCGGGATCAGCCCTTCGTGACGTCGCGGCGAGACGACCGGAAGATGAAGACGGTCACGATCAGGCACAGGATCGTCAGCAGCAGCGCGATCGAGGCGCCGTAGCCGTATTCGCCGTAGCTGAACGAGGTCTGGAACATGTAGAGGGTCAACGGCGTCGTGGCCGTCCCCGGTCCGCCGTTGGTCAGGGCGACGATCGAGTCGAAGACCTTGAGCGTGCCGTTGATCGAGAAGATCACCGACGACAGCAGCACCGGCAGCGACAGCGGCAGCACGATGCTGCGGACCAGACGCCAGCCGTTCGCCCCGTCGAGCCGCGCCGATTCCATGATGTCGTCGGGGATGTCGAGCAGGCCCGTGTACAGCAGAACGGCGTAGAAGCCCATCGAGCGCCAGAGGTCCATGATCACCAGGACGACGATCGCGCTCACCGGGCTGCCGAACCAATCGACGGATGCCACCCCGAACACGTTCAACAGCGCGTTCACGGGCCCCGTCTGCGGCGCCACCTCGAACAGCTTCTGGAACATCAGGGCCACGGCGACCGTCGGGATGATGACGGGGAAGAAGACCAGGGTGCGCACGACGCTTCCGCGGTTGCGGAGCACGAAGACGTAGAACAGGGCGAGCAGGTACCCGAGCAGCACCTGGCCGACGGTGATGATCACGGCGTACAGCAGCGTGACCCGCAGCGCCTCGCCGACGCGGGGGTCCGTGAACAAGCGCGCCAGGTTGTCGGCCCCGACGAACTCGAACCCCGAGATCGCGTTGCCCTCGAAGAGCGTGTAGCCGAGCGACCACACCACCGGGATGAGCATGACGAGGGTGTAGACGATGAGTGCCGGGCCGAGCAGCAGCGCGATGGCGCGCGGATCGCCGAGGACTTTGTGCATGGGTCTTCCTTAGAGGTGGGGCGAGGGGTGGGGGCGGTGATGGCCGCCCCCACCCCCGGAGGATGCGTCAGCGCAGGTCGGCCTGCACGAGGCCCATGAAGTCCTGCGGCGAGATCGCACCGGTGATCAGCTGTGCGGCGTTCTTCTGGCTCGTCTCGGTGGCCTTGGCGCTGAAGAGCGCCTCGAACCACAGCACCGACTCCTGGGTGGACGAGATCCGATCCTGGACCAGCGCGGTCAGGTCGTCGACCTTGACGTCACCGTCGACCTTGAAGCCCGAGATCGTGGCGGCCTCGGAGAGCGACTCGGCACCGTAGTTGTTCGCGATGCAGGTCAGCCACTTGCCGGTGTTGTCGTTGTACGCCTTCGCCGACAGCGCCATCGGCAGACCGACGTTGGCCGGGGTCTGGCTCGAGTCGCCGGCGCCGCCGGTGACGTTCGGGAACGGCAGGAAGCCGATGTTCTCGGAGCCGATCTGGTTCGCGGACGCGTCGGCGAAGTTCGCCAGCGCCCAGCTGCCCATGTAGAAGAAGGCGGCCTTGCCGGTGAGGAAGGTGTTGAACGCGGTGTCGTAGTCGATCGAGCCGACGCCCTGACCGAAGTAGCCCGCGGTACCCAGGTCGGCGACCGCCTGGGCGGCGGCGACGTACTCGGGGTCGGTCAGCTTCGCCTCGCCGTCGGCGACCTTCTGCAGGGCGTCGGGACCGAGGTCGCGGAAGATGTATCCGCTGATGAGGCGGGTGAGGGGCCAGCCCTGCTCGCCCGAGGCCGCGAAGGGCTGGACGCCCGCGCCCTGCAGCTTCGCAGCGGCGGCGGTGAGCTCGTCCCACGACTCGGGCGCCTGGATGCCGTTGTCGCTGAGGAGCTTCTTGTTGTACCAGATGCCCTCGATGTTGTACTGGTACGGCAGGACGTTGAAGCCGCCGTAGAGCTGCTCGATGGTCGAGATCGCGGCGGGCTCGATCTTGTCGATGACACCGAGGTCGGTGAGGGTCTTGTTCAGGTCGAGCACCTGGCCGCCCTTGGCCAGTTCTTTGGTGAGCGCGGGCGCGTTGCCCGCGGCGTACTGCGTGGGGAGCGCGTTCTGGCCGGCCAGGAGCTGCAGCTTCTGGTCGAGCTGCGTCTGCGGCACGGTCTCGACCTGCAACGGCTGCGCCTCGTTCTCGGCCTTGCACTGGTCGGTGCTGAGGCTCGTGAGCAGCTCGGGGATCGTGGTGTTCTCCTGGTTGACCAGGAACGAGAACGACGACCCTCCGGCGGCGTTGCCGCCACCGGCGCATGCCGTGAGAGCCAGGACCGCGGCGGCACCGGTCGCGACGATCGCGGCGGCCCGACGTGAGCGCGTGAATGCTGTGGACACTTTTCCTCCTCGAAAACGCGCCTCGCTCATTGAAGCGCTTCAAGAGGATTATGCAAGGCCGTCACGACATCGTCAAGAACTTTTTGAAACGCTTCAGATTTCCCCGGCCACGGCTCGCGGGCGACCGACCGTGCTCTCCCTGATCACGAGCTCGGGCTGCAGCAACGTCGTGACGTGCTCATGCGCCGGCCCGTCCTCGATCTCGGCCATGAGCAGTCGCACCGCCTCCCGCCCCATGTCCAGACCCTGCATCTGCACCGAGGTCAGCGGGATCATCCCGCCCCACGCGGCCGAGTTGTGGTCGCATCCCATCACCGCCACATCGTGCGGCACCTCGATGCTCTGCGCGTTGAAGACCTGGATGATCGCCATGCCCAGCAGGTCGGTGACGGCGATGACCCCGTCGAGCCGGCCGGCGCGCACTTCTTCGGCCAGCTCCTCCCCCGCCCGCAGACCGCCGGGAGGATCGAGGTTCTCGGTCGGGACCTCTTGCAGCGACACGCGCCCACCCTCTTCGGCGACCGCGCGCCGCACACCCCGACGGCGCAGGGCCACGGGCTGCAGGTAGTCGCGTCCGCCGACGAACGCCAGCCGCGTCCGCCCGATGTCGATGAGGTGGCGCGCCGCCAGGTAGCCGACCTGCTCGTTGTCGACGAGCACTTGGCAGCAGTCGCCTTTGCCCGAGTCGTAGTTGAGGACGACGGTCGGGCGGCCGTGGCTGCGGATGCGGGCGACGTCGCCGCTGGCATCCTCCATCGGGGCGAGCAGGATGCCGCTGACCCGGGCCTCGTCGAAGAAATCGAGATCCGCCCGTTGCTGATCGGCGCGGTTGTCGCTGTTGGCCACGAGGACGTTCATGCCCAGCTCGGCTGCGAAGCGCTGAGCGCCACGCGCGATGTCGACGAAGAGCGAGTTGCTGATGTCGATGACGACGAGACCGATGCTGCTCGAGCGCCCCGCCGCCAGCTGCTGGGCGTTGGAATTGCGGACGAAGCCGAGCTCGGCGATCGCCCCCTGCACCTTCGCGAGGGTGGCCGGCGACACCTTCGCCGGGTGGTTGAGCACGTTCGAGACCGTCCCCAGAGCGACACCGGCGACCCGGGCGACGTCCGACATGCTCGGCGTCTGCTTCCCGTTCGGCACCCGCGCCCCCTTCGTCGACCCCGACCGTCTGTTTGGGATGCTACTGGATCGACGAGCGACTTTGATGCGCTTCAAAACGGAGCCCGCGGGCGCGCCTGCCCGGCCCGGGCGGATAACCTGGCATCGATGTCACGGGACGAGAACGCGCGCAGAAGACTGTCCCGGGGCACCCCGCAGGGCCCCGTCGTGCTCGTCCTGGCCCTCGCCGGCTTGTGCTCGTCGTTCATGTTCACCCTCGTGGTGCCCATTCAGTCGCAGCTGCCCCAGTTGCTGAACGCCTCGCGCGACGACACCGCCTGGGTCGTCACGTCGACCCTCCTCGCCGCTGCCGTCATCACCCCGATCGCGGGCCGCCTCGGCGACATGTACGGCAAGCGGCGGATCGTGCTGGCTCTGCTGGCCGTCCTCATGCTCGGCTCCGTGATCGCCGCTCTCTCTCCGGGCATCATCGGGTTGATCGTCGGTCGAGCCCTGCAGGGAGCAATCGTGGGCGTGGTGCCCCTCGGCATCTCGATCATGCGCGACGTGCTCCACGAGAACCGCGTCGACAGCGCGGTCGCGCTGATGAGCGCGACGCTGGGGGTCGGTGGCGCCCTCGGACTTCCGATCAGCGCTCTGGTGGCCGAGAACGCCGACTGGCACTGGCTGTTCTGGATCGCTGGCGGGCTGGGCGCGATCGTCTTCGCCCTCACCGCGTGGATCGTCCCGGTCAGCGTGCTGCGCACGGCCGGTCGATTCGACTACCTCGGTGCCGCCGGCCTCGCGGTCGGACTGATCGGTGTGCTGTTGGCCGTGTCGCGCGGCAACACCTGGGGCTGGACGTCGCCGCTCACCCTCGGACTGGCCGCCGGCGGCATCCTGATCCTGCTCGTCTGGGGCTGGTACGAACTGCGCATCGACAGCCCCCTGCTCGATCTCCGCGTGGCTGCCCGTCGCCCGGTGCTGCTGACCAACCTCGCGTCGATCGCGATGGGCTTCGCGCTGTTCGCCTCGAACGTCGCGTATCCGCAGATGCTCGAGCTGCCCGTCGCCACCGGTGTCGGCCTCGGCCTGTCGCTCTTGGCCGCGAGTCTCGTCGTGATGCCGTCGGGTCTGGTCATGATGGTCCTCTCGCCGCTCTCGGGAGCCCTGGCGCGCACGATCGGGCCACGTGTGCTGCTGGTCGCCGGCGCGGTGTCGCTCATCGTCGCCTACGGGTTCAGCCTGGTGTTCTCGACCGAGGTGTGGCACTTCGTCGTGGCCAACATCCTCATCGGCTTCGGCATCGGCTTCGGCTACGCCGCCATGCCCATGCTCATCATGCGGTCGGTTCCGCCAAGCGAGACCGGCGCGTCGAACGGGCTCAACGCCCTCGCTCGCTCGCTCGGGACGAGCACCGCCGCCGCGATCGTCGGGGTCGTCCTGGCCACGCTCTCGACCGGCGAGGGCGACACCCGGGTACCGACCGCGCAGGCCTTCAGCGTCTCGTTCGCGCTGGGCCTGGGCGCGGCCATCGTCGCGCTGGTCCTCGCGCTGCTGATCCCGACGCGCCGCAGCCCGATCGAGAAGCACCCGTCCCTGCCGGAGTGAGCCGACTCCGCCGCCGCTCCACGCGGAAGCGGCGCCACCCCGAAGGGCGACGCCGCTGAGATCTCGCGCGGATCAGCGCAGGATGCCGCCGAGGTCGAGCGCGCCGTCGACCACATCATCGACACCGGACGTGACGTCACCCACGACGTCATCCACCGAACCGGAGATGTCGTCCACCGAGGCGCCGTTGTCGCCCGTGGAGACGTCGGCGTCACCGGTGGAGACGTCCGCGTCACCGGTCGAGACGTCCGCGTCGTTGTCCGAGCCCACGGGGGCGTCGATCGGGGCCGCCACGTCGTTACCGGAGCCGACGTCGTTGCCCGAACCGATCGGCGCCGAGGTGTCGTTACCGGAACCGATGGGCGCCGTGGTGTCGTTGCCCGAGACGACCGGGGTCTGGTTGCCCGAGGCGACGTCGCCGTTGAGCGAGTCGCTGACGAGAGGACCCTGCACGAGGGGTCCGATGTTCGCGATGTCACCGACCGAGGTCTGGGGGCTGGCGGTGAAGTCGCCGCTCTCGATGAGGCCGCTCACCCAGGTGTAGAACGGGTCGGACGCGTCGACGAACTGCGTCGCGGTCGTCGAGGCATCCGTCGCGGTGACGTTGTCGTCGGCCGATGCCGGCAGCGCCAGTCCGGCGACGGCGAGAGCCGCCGCTCCGGTGCCGGCCGCAGCGATCATGCCGATTCGGGTCTTCGTGTTGTACGTACGCATCAGGTTTCCCTTTCCGTTTCCGTCTACGGCGCTTCCGCCGCATGTGGGGTCATCCGAAGACGGCCCGAGATCGGATGGGCGAGAACCCGACGGGATGCCGGAATGCGGCGCAGCGCGAGCGACGAGATCCGCGTCACGACGGCGATCGCGGGAAACCCTGGCAGAAACCTGGCAACGCCCGATCCGCGCCTCAGTCGAGCAGCAGCGCCGGCTCCTCCAGCACGGATGCCACGTCCGCGATGAACCGCGAGATGCCGTCACCGTCGACCACGCGGTGATCGAAAGAGCCCGACACCGTGGTCACCCAGCGGGGGCGCACCTCGCCGTCGACGACCCACGGCTTCTGCCGGATCGCGCCGAGGGCGATGATCCCGGCCTCGCCGGGGTTGATGATCGGGGTGCCGGCATCCACGCCGAAGACGCCGATGTTCGTGATCGTGAACGTGCCGCCGGTCTGATCGGCGGGGCTCGTCTTGCCCTCGCGGGCGGTCAGGGTGAGGTTCTCGAGCGCCTTGGCGAGCTCGCGCGTGTTCATCGCCTGTGCGTCCTTGATGTTCGGCACCAGCAGGCCGCGCGGGGTCGCCGCGGCGATGCCGAGGTTGACGTAGTGGCGCACGCGGATCTGCGCGCCGTCCTCGGTGTCGACCCACGCCGCGTTGATCATCGGCGTCCGGCGCAGCGCCCACATCACCGCGCGCGCCATGATCAGCAGCGGCGAGATCTTCACGTCGGCGAAGTCGGGCGACGCCTTGAGACGCTTGACGAGTTCCATCGTGCGCGACGCGTCGACGTCGACCCACACCGACACGTGCGGGGCCGAGTACGCGCTCGAGGTCATGGCGTTGGCGGTGGCCTTGCGGACGCCGCGGACGGGGATCGACTCCTCGCGCGCGTCGTCGACGGGCGCCGGGGCGGCCGGAGCCGGGACGGGGATCGTCTCCTCGCGCACGGCACCCCACTCGGGCGTCTCGATGTTGCGGAAGACGCTCGCCTGCTCGGCGTGCCTCACCACGTCATCGCGCGTGACCTCGCCGGCCTGACCGCTCGGGGTCACCGTCGCCAGGTCGACGCCGAGGTCGCGGGCGAGCTTGCGGATCGGGGGCTTGGCGACGACACCCACGGATGCCGTGACCGGGCGCTCCGCCGGCTTCCGCCGCCGCGACGACACCGCGCCGCCGGTGCCGTACCCGACCAGGACGGCGCCGCCCGGGTCGTCGGCCTCGGGGACCGTGGTCGGTGCCGCGGGCGCGGGGGGCGTGGCATCCACCGATCCGATCGTGATGATCGGGGCGCCGACCTCGACCGTAGCCCCCTCGGTCGCGAGCAACTCGCCCACGGTTCCGGAGAAGGGCGAGGGGAGTTCGACCAACGACTTGGCGGTCTCGATCTCGACGAGGACGTCGTTGACGGCCACCTCGTCGCCGGGCGCGACGCGCCACTGGACGATCTCGGCCTCGGTGAGTCCTTCACCGACGTCGGGGAGGACGAAAGTCTGCTCGGTCACGGTGTGTCCTTTGCTCGCGAGACAGCATCTCACTGACGAGACGGCGGCGGAATGCCGCTGTCTCGTCAGGGGGCTGCAGTCTCGCGGTCCACGGGGGCTTGGCGACGACACCCACGGATGCCGT
>NZ_CAKKMM010000010.1:0-31636 GCF_918698205.1 Microbacterium sp. Bi128
ATCTGCGCAAGCTCCGCGCGGTGTCTGTTCCGTGGTGGGTGGCCGCCAGGCCAGCATCCAGGTCAGACCGGCGGTGGACGTGAGAGAGCTGGGCGTCGAGTGCCGCGCTGCGAGCGAGGTCGTCTGTGAGGGGTGCGTGACCCACAGACTCGCGGGATCGCCGAGTCACAGGGATGCTCGGGGCCGAGCGAGACGACTACAGTTCTCCGACCTGTCGGGACTGGCGGTCAGGGGGGTCCGGAGCCTACAGATGGCAAACAACCGGCGGCCGGCGAATCCACAGGGCGCGTGTCTTTCGGCCGCCGACTCGACCTGTGTTGAGGCGAATTGCGTGAATGCGTGGTCGCCGTCGGGTACCGACCGGCCATTCCTCGCGCAGCCGATCGTCGACCGGTCGAGTGACCACCGGAGCATGGGGCGATGGGGATGCGAAAGGTGAGGGCCGGGTTTTGACCTTTCGTTCTTCATGATCCGTCTACGGGCTATGAGTCCTCCCCCGCGTGATGTGTTCCACGCCGCGGCGACCGCGCGCTGCGCGTGGAAATGCAGGTCGCAGAGAGAGCGCCGAGTGGGGCGCAGCGACGGAGGTATGCCTCCGCGCGAAGTGATACGGCGTCGTTCGCAGGACAGTAGCCCTTCGTTTCGGTAGGCACACCGCGACGACACCCGAGATCTCGGGGTGCACAGAGGATGCCCGGGATGCTCGCCAGCCGTGTCGATCGACTTCCTTGCTACCGCGCCGAGTCGAAAACACCCCAGGCGACTTCGTCACGTTGTGCACACCGTGTCGCAAGAGCTGGTGAGACGTCGAAGGTCTCGCGGATCCTCCCGTCGGCAAGCAGCGTGAATTGTCGTGAGTGTGACATGAACGCGCGGCGACCGTTGCGGCGCGATGCGGACACGGCGGTGAGCGGGGCGTGGGGTGCAACGGCGGCTGCGTTGTTTCGTCTGGATGTGGGCGCGGGGCCGGGTGTTTCACGTGAACACGCGTACTGACGCACACGCCCTCCCCCTCGCCGGGTGGGTCGCGGCCCGTCGTCACCGGGCAGATGCCAACCCCTCCGG
The DNA here is from genome assembly GCF_918698205.1 of Microbacterium sp. Bi128. NCBI lineage: Bacteria > Bacillati > Actinomycetota > Actinomycetes > Micrococcales > Microbacteriaceae > Microbacterium > Microbacterium sp. Bi128. The sequence goes on from NZ_CAKKMM010000010.1 coordinate 1,066, forward strand.
CACCCGTTAGCGTCACGGGCGCGCGGCTGCGTCGTGGTGCCAACCGGGTCCTTCCTCCTGGCTCATGGAGCGCGGCGGTAGTGGGATGTTCGCCCCTGTCCGGTTGAGTGTGCGAGCCGCGGGTGCACGTCCGCGGTGTATCAACGCGAACCGCCGGATGTTTCACGTGAAACATGGCTGCCCGTGCTGGGGTGCGCCATCGGTGCGCGGCTGCCTCACGGCGCCAACCGAAGCTCTCCTCCCGACTCATGAGGTGCCGCGGGTAGTGGGATGGTTGCCCTTGTCTTGAGTGCCCGCGGCGCGGGTGCACGTCCGAGGTGTATCAACGCAGATCTCTGAATGTTCCACGTGAAACACGAATGCGAGTGGTGGGGTGCTCCCTGTCTGTAGAGAACCGCGTCCCACCGAGAGGCTCAGGCGCGCTGGCTGGACGCGCCCGGGCCGGTGTCGTTGACTGTGGCCCCGGGTATCCGTTCCGGTGGAGACCGTCCGGCATTCGACTCGCGGCAGTGAGTCTGGACGAATCGCGAGGCGATCGGATGGCCGACGTACTCCGGGGGGGGCAAACCGGGATCCCGCACGGGCAGCCCCGAACTCCCCCGCATGTTGCCCCCACGAGACCTCGCACCGGACGCACCGATGCAGCGCCGAGGGCTGGCGGCTCTCGGCCGCCTACCCGCTGCATCCAACCGGGCTGCACGGGCCCCTGGTGCGACCGGATCTCCCCGCGTGACGACGACGTATGACGTGGCTCACACCCGTCGAGGAGCCACGCGCCTCTGGGAGTGTGACCCCGTGGCCGGATCCGGGCATCCTCCCCCGAGGGGATGTTTCACGTGAAACATCGAACCACTCCCGCGTGAAGTCCCGACCCGCTCGCGGAGTATCTGTACGGATTGGTACATGTACCGACTCAGTTGCGATCGCCAAGTTCACCACCGGAACACTGCCGGTCATGGCATCCACCTCCCCAACAACAACACGAACGGGCGCGGGTCACTCCCCCGCGGATTGCGTCACCGAGCCAGACATCAGAACGCGGATGCCGAGTGCCCAAGAACGCCGTTGAGGGTGTATCCGACGGTCAGCGCTCGCGGGCAGTGACCATCTCTCCAGCGAAGAATCGCACACACTCGCGCATCCGTCTCGGATCGCCCCGACGTAACGACCATCGCGCCGGTAGACTTGGGATGTTGTCCCCGGAGATGAAGGAGCGCGTTTCACGTGAAACAGTCCGGTGAGTCGTCAGGCTCCCCCTCCTTCGAAGACTCCCCGATTGCCCGTGAGATCGCCGATCTGTCGGCGCGACGCCGAGCGCTGGAGGCTACCGAGGTGACGTTGTCCGGTCGTACTCGTGTGTTCACGGTCTCCAACCAAAAGGGCGGGGTCGGGAAGACGACGACCGCCGTGAACATCTCCGCGGCGCTCGCGTCACTCGGCGCGAAAGTCCTGGTCATCGACCTCGACCCGCAGGGCAACGCATCGACCGCGCTCGGTGTGCCCCACAATGCCGACACGGCCAGCATCTACGACGTCCTCATCGATGAGTTCCCGCTCGCTGACATCATTCAGACGAGCCCGGAGTCGCCCAACCTTCTGTGCGCGCCGAGCACGATCCATCTCGCGGGTGCGGAGATCGAGCTCGTGTCCCAGGTTGCTCGCGAGCATCGTCTGCGCGGCGCGCTTCGTGACTACCTCGCGATCGAGGACAACCACCTCGACTTCGTCATCATCGACTGCCCGCCGTCGCTGGGACTCCTCACGATCAATGCGTTCACCGCGGCGGATGAGGTTCTCATCCCGATCCAGTGCGAGTACTACGCACTCGAGGGCCTGAGCCAGTTGCTCGGCAGTGTGCAGATGATCCAGAAGCACCTCAACCCGTCGCTGCACGTGTCGACCATTCTGCTCACCATGTATGACGGGCGAACCCGCCTCGCACAGCAAGTGGCGGACGAAGTGCGAGAGCACTTCTCTGACGAAGTACTCCACACGGTCATCCCCCGATCTGTCCGCGTGTCCGAAGCGCCGAGCTTCGGTCAGACGGTCATCGCGTACGATGGCCAGTCAGCGGGCGCGATCGCCTACCGCGAAGCAGCGGTCGAGATTGTCGGACGCGACACCACCCCGAAGGAAGACTGATGGCCAAGAGAACCGGACTGGGCCGCGGTATCGGTGCCCTCATCCCCACGGCGGAATCGTCGGAGTCGCGTCCGGTGGACGTCTTCTTCCCCGGGGCTTCGGCATCCGAGACGGCGAAGAAGGACTCGCCCTCGACCGACGTCGCTGAGCCCGAGCTGGTCACCGTTCCCGGCGCTCGGCTGGTGCACGTCGACCCGAAGTCGATCGTCCCGAACCCCCGTCAGCCGCGCACGCACTTCGACCCCGAGGACCTGGCGGAACTCGTCCACTCCGTTCGCGAGTTCGGCGTGCTGCAGCCGGTCGTCGTCCGCGACAAGGGTGACGGAACCTACGAGCTCATCATGGGTGAGCGTCGTACGCGCGCTTCGCGCGAGGCTGGGCTGACGTCCATCCCGGCGGTGGTCCGCGAGACCGAGGACGAGTACCTCCTCCGTGACGCCCTGCTCGAGAACCTGCACCGTTCACAGCTCAACCCGCTCGAAGAGGCGTCCGCCTACCAGCAGCTGCTCGAGGACTTCGGCATCACGCAAGAAGAACTCGCGACCCGCATCGGCCGGTCGCGGCCTCAGATCAGCAACACGATCCGTCTATTGAAGCTCCCTGTGCCGGTTCAGCAGCGGGTCGCCGCGGGTGTCCTGAGCGCGGGTCATGCGCGAGCGATCCTCTCGCTCGAGGACCCGCGTGAGATGCAGAAGCTCGCCGACAAGATCGTCAACGAGGATCTCTCGGTGCGCGCGGCTGAGGCTGCGGCGAAGATGCCGGGCGTGGCACCCGTCCGGCAGAAGCCCAAGGCAGGTTCCCGTCGTTCTGGCCTCGACGACGTGGCCGAGCGCTTGGGTGATCGTTTCGACACGAAGGTCCGCGTTTCGTTAACGGCAAGAAAAGGCCAGATCAACATAGATTTCGCCACGATTCAGGATCTCAATCGCATCCTGGCCGTTCTCGGTGAAGAGGGATACGCCGGCTGACCACCGCCTTATTCCCGGTTGGGCATATGCCCAACCGGCGACACGGCTGACCTCATGTCGGACCGGCGACGTACCCTGGATTGGTGACCGCGAACGACCAGAGCCCTCGCCGCCGCGCCAGCCTCGAGCTGCTGCGCGCTGAAGCCTCGGATGAACTGGCCGTCCTGATCCACGAACGCCTCCGTGGCGGTGAGGATCCCTGGGAGTTCATGGAAGACCTCCCCAGCGTCGATGAGCTGGTGGTGCTCACGCTGCGGGCCGAGAACATCGCCGAGAACGGCGGCGCTCGCCCGAACTCGTCGCGGAACTACCGTGTGCTGCGGCAGATCGCGCTCGAGTATCCCCCGCTGACGCGCGCTGTGTGGCGCATTCTGGGCGACGACGAGCCGCACCGGCGGTGGGACACCTCCGTGCGCCTCGACGCCTCCTGACGGCCCTCCTGCGGCCGAACCCGACGACGACGGATGCCACGGCCGTCGTGCGGCTTCGCGCGGCTGGCGGGCACCCCCGGCTCACGGCATCCCGTGTCGAACCGAGCGCTCCGTGTCCGGCATCCCGAATCCCAGCATCCGTCCGCGCCGGACACGGCGAAGCCCCCGGAAACGATGCCCCCGGAAACGACGCCTCCACCAACGACGAAGCCCCCGACATCACGAGGATGCCGGGGGCTGTCGACGAGCGGAGGACTCAGCCGAGGAAGGCTGCGAGGTCCTGCTCGAGGGCGTACTTGGGCTTCGCGCCGATGATGGTCGTCTTGACCTCACCACCGTGGAAGACCTTCATCGCGGGGATGGAGGTGATCTGGTACTTCATCGCGAGATCGGGGTTCTCGTCCACGTTGAGCTTCAGGACGGTGATCTTGTCCGCGTTCTCGGACTGGATCTCGTCGAGGACGGGGGCGACCATACGACACGGTCCGCACCACTCGGCCCAGAAGTCCACGAGAACGGGACCTTCGGCCTGCAGGACGTCCTGCTCGAAGGTCGCGCTGGTCGTCGCCTTGGCGGTCATGTGCATATCTCCTTAGATGGAAGCGTTACCGGGGGAAACCCCGGTGGGCGCGGTTTTGTTCCTCAGACGACAGCGGCGTCGGGGAGGCCCTCGATCGGGCTCTCGGCGACGGCGGGCTCGCCCGCTTCACCACGCGCGGCGAGGAAGTGCTCCACGTCGAGCGCGGCCACGGTGCCGCTGCCGGCGGCCGTGATGGCCTGGCGGTAGGTCGGGTCGATCACGTCGCCGGCGGCGAACACGCCGTCGACCGACGTGCGCGACGACCGACCGTCGACCCAGATGGTGCCCTGGTCGGTGAGCTGCAGCTTGTCGTGCACCAGGTGGGTGCGCGGATCGTTGCCGATCGCGACGAACAGACCCTCGATCTCGAGGTCGCGCTCGGAACCGTCGACCGTGGAGCGCAGACGCACACCGTTCACGGCCTCGTCGCCCAGGATCTCGGCGACTTCGCTGTTCCAGACGAACTCGATCTTCGGGTTCGCGAACGCGCGCTCCTGCATGATCTTCGAAGCGCGGAGCGCGTCCTTGCGGTGGATGATGTAGACCTTCGACGCGAACTTCGTGAGGAAGTTCGCCTCTTCCATGGCCGAGTCGCCGCCACCGACGACGGCGATGGTCCGCTCGCGGAAGAAGAAGCCGTCGCACGTCGCGCACCACGACACACCGCGACCGGACAGGCGCTCTTCGCCCTCGAGGCCGAGCTTGCGGTAGGCCGAACCGGTGGCGTAGATGATCGACGCCGCCTCGTGCACCTTGCCGCTGCCGAGGGTGACCGTCTTCACCGGGCCCTCGAGGTCGAGCGACACGACGTCGTCGTACAGGACCTCGGCGCCGAAACGCTCGGCCTGGGCCTGCATCTTGGCCATGAGGTCGGGCCCGAGGATGCCCTCGGGGAAGCCGGGGAAGTTCTCGACGTCGGTCGTGGTCATGAGGTCGCCGCCGGCTTCGACGGAGCTCGCGACGACGAGGGGCTCGAGGTTGGCTCGGGCAGCGTAGATCGCGGCCGTGTAGCCGGCCGGGCCCGATCCGATGATGATGACGTGACGCACGGTAGCGCGTTCCCTTCGTTGATTCCGTCGGATGAAACACATGCTAGCCCGGCGGTATTCCGCCGTCCGGGGGCTAGCGCTTGGGCAGGAAACGCCGCCCGAGAGCGAGCGCGGGCGCGAGTTCGGGGGTGCGCAGCAGAGCGAGGATGCCGAGATACACCGCGAGCACGACCGTGCCGATGATCGCGGCTCCGGCGGCCCCGGCGAGGGCGCTGCTCGTGGTCCAGCCCGCCGGTCCGCCCAGCAGCAGCGAGACGCCGAAGCCCGCGGCGGCGGCGGGCATCGCGGCCAGGGTGAACTTCAGCAGGGCGAGGAGCCACGAGGCCGTGCCGATGCCCGAGAGACGCCGGTGCAGCAGCACGGTGGCGACGACGACCTGCACGATGCTCGCGAACGACTGCGTCAGCGCCACCCCCGCGGCCAGTTCTCCCCGGTCGAGGATCGCTCCGGCGGCCAGGGCTCCCCCGGCGACGAGCACGCACTGCAGGAGCGTGAAGAAGAACGGCGTGCGGGTGTCGTTGTAGGCGTAGAACGTGCGCTGGACGACGAAGAGGACGGCGAGGGGCACGAGGCACACGAGGAAGCACAGCAGCACGGGAGCGGCGGCCGCGGCCTGTTCCGGGCCGTTGGTGAAGATGCGGCTCGCCGGGACCGCGGCGACGGCGAGGGCCGCCGTGGCGGCGACGATGAAGAACCCGAGGGTGCGGATGCTGCGGGAGATGTCGGCGCGGACTTCGTCGTGACGCCCGGCCGCGGCGTGCTCGCTGAGCTGCGTGAAGTACGGCGTCCCGATCGACAGCACGATGATCGAGTACGGGAGCATGAAGAGCAGCCACGCGTTCTGCGAGGCGAAGATGGCGGGATCCTCTCCCGACGCCCCCGAGAGCACGTTCGACTGCACGATGCCGGCCAGCTGACCCGCGACGACCATGAGGAACGTCCAGCCCGCGAGACGGCCGATGTGGCGCAGCCCCACACCCTTCCACTGGAAATCGGGTCGCAGGGCGAGCCCGGCGCGTCGCCAGAAGAACAGCAGCACGAGCGTCTGCACGACGATTCCCACGGTGGCGGTACCGGCGAGGACCGCGATCATCCCCGGGGTCCAGTCCTGCACGACGGTCTGAGGCCCGCCGAACACGAGGATGAACGCCCCGAAGCCCGCGATGGACACGATGTTGTTGACGATCGGCGCCCACGTGTACGGGCCGAACACGCGCCGGGCGTTGAGGATCTCCCCGAGGAGGGCATACAGGCCGTAGAAGAAGATCTGCGGGAGGCACCAGTACGCGAACGCCGTCGACAGGGCGAGCTGGTCGGGGGTGAACTTGCTCGCGTACACCTGCACGAGCAGCGGCGCGGCGATCATGGCGAGCGCCGTCGCGCCGAGCAGCCCCACCGTGCCGAGAGTGAACAGCTTCGAGATGAAGGCCTGGCCCCCGTCGGCGTGCGCGGCCGCCTTGACGATCTGCGGGACGACGACGGCGGTCAGCAGGCCCGTCGAGATGATCGCGTAGATGTTGTTCGGCAGCTGATTGGCGACGGCGAACGCGTCGCCGGCGCCGCTGATGGACCCGATCGCGGCGACCAGAACGATCGTGCGGACCAGCCCGCTCACGCGCGAGACGATCGTCCCCGCTCCTATGAGCACACTGGCCCGTCCGATACTGCTCACGGGCTCATCTCCTGTGGGGTGTCCGAGGGGGTGGGGGCATCCGATGCGTCCTCGGATGCCGCGGCATCCTCGGCCGGGGTGCGCCGTCGACGCGCGATGGTGCGGAGGATGCCGACGCCGAGGAACACGACGACGAGTCCGATGATGACGATGAGCCCGATGCTCTCCCACTCGGCACGGACTTCGACCTGCACGTTCTGTCGGCTGCCGATGAGCTCGCCCGTCGGGCTGTACAGCTGCATCGCGACGTCGACTTCGCCGTTGGCGATGCGGGCTTCGACGGGCACCTCGATGCGGGTGTTTGCGGACGCCTGGGCCTCGATGGGTGTGGTCGCCTGCACGCGCAGGCGGGCGTCGTCGGGTTGTGAGCGCAACACCACCGAGATGGGCCAGGGCAGGTCGTTGCGCACCCAGGGGCGCAGGGGCGCGCTGGAGCTGACGAGACGGAAGTCCGACGAGAGGATGCCGACGGAGTCGAGCGTCGTCTGCGTCGCGGCGCGGTGGTCGGCGACGGCCTGGCGGGCGGCATCCCCGGTCCAGGCGACGCTCAACGTCTGCAGGACCTCCGCGCGCTCGCGCCCGGTGAGGAGCTCGGGCTGGTCGAGGATCGTCGCGAAACGGTCGATCACCTGCTCGTCCGAGAGGAGGTCGGCGACGTCGGCGACGCGGGCGGCATCCGGTTCGGAATTCCCGAGCGCGACCTCCGTCGCCGGTGCCGTGCCGACCGCGGCGAACGTCGACGGGGTGTAGCCGGGGGCGGATGCCAGGGCGCCCAGGGTCGCGCGGAGACTGCCGCGCGAACGGTCGGTGCCGCGGTCCAGCACGGCGAGCACGGGGCGGTCGGCGGTGCCGGTGCGGGCGAACGCGAGGTGGCCGGCCGCGGCCGCCAGAGCGGATCCCCGCCGGGCGCTGTCGTTCTCGGCGGCGGCGGCGGTGAGGGCGCGCGAGACCTCGGTGTCGTAGACGGGGGTGGACACCCCGCTCACGGTCGCGCTCGCGGTGCCGGGCGCAGCGCCGAGGTTGCTCGAGCCGACGAGGACCCGGGCGGGAGCCGCCTCGGTGCCCAGCGCGCCGAGGGCGGTGACGACCCCGGGGTCGACCGAGCCGGTGGCGGGCCAGAAGACGTTCGCGGTCGCGCTTCCGATGTCGAGCAGGGCCGCGAGGTCAGGGAACGAGGGCTGTCCGGGCGCCGGGGTCGCGCCGGGGCTCGGTGCGACGGCGGATCCGGGCTGGGTGAAGTCGGCCGCAGCCATGTAGGCCTGCAGCGACGTGGGTTGCAACGGCGTCGTCACGCCCGCCCGAATCTGCGAGGACAGATCGGCGTCACCGAACTGCAGGGCGAAGCGGTCGTTCGGCAGCGAGAGCAGGCGCTGCAGCCACGCGGTCGCCGTCGGCGGCGCGGACGACCCGAGCACACGGATCGAGGCCGGGAGGGCCGGATCGATCGCGAGGGTGGTGAGCGTGCCGGCTACCGCATCGAGCTGGGCCGACAACGCGCCGTCGACCGCGGTCAACTCGGCCAGTTCGCTCGCGGTGAGAAGGCCACGGATGCGCGGAGCGGCCGTGATCGGCACGAGGACGGCGAGAGGAGTGGCCGCGCCGTCGGCGGGGATGACGACGACCGTGGGGGCCTGGAGCGACGTTCCTCCGTCGGTGCGCACGAGCACGGGGTATACCCCCGGCGCGCGGCCGGCGAGCGCCGGGTCGGTGCCGGGAACGGCGAACGACACCGAGGTCTGTGTGCCGGAGGCGGTGGCATCCAGGGTGCCCGTGGCGATCTGCTGCAGTGCGACGCCGGACGCGTCTCCGCTCAGCCACCGCGTGAGGGCGGCGTCGTCGCCGAGCGCGGAGGTACCGATCGATAGCGCCGCCGAACTCGCCGCGGCGCTCGTGCCCGCGGGGGCGGCGAGGGTCGCCAGCACGGCGAGAGTGTCGCCCGGGCGCAGGATGCCGTTGCCGCTCGGGGCCGCCGCCAGGGTCGGGGGCGCCGCGCTCGCGGACGGGCTGGGCGACGGTGTCGCGGCCGCCGTCGCCGCCGCCGGGACCGCCAACCCGACCGCGAGTGCGGCCGCAGCGAGGGTCGCCAGCAATCGGCGCGTGAAGGGGCGCCGCAGCACGGGTGAGCCCGAGGGCAGGGAGGTCACGGTCATACGAGCGTCGGTGGGCGAGGCGGCCTCGCACCGCGACGAGTCTAGGCCCGCGCACCTCGGAGCCCCCCGATAGCCTCGCGCAGACGGTTGAATGGACCGGTGCTCCCTGAACCCGACCCGATCCTGTGCCGTGCTCTCGCCGACGACCTGCGCTCCGCGGGCTTCTCGGGGGCGGCGCTGCGCGACGCGTGGGGTGAGCAGGCGGATGACGCGGTGCCCCGCGGTCTGCGTCAGCCGGCCTTGCGCGCCCTGGGCGATCGGCGCGACGCGCTCGCGACGCTCGGCCGGCTGTGGTGCCTCGGGTTCGCGGTCGACGTCGAGGCCGCGGCCGCGGCACTGCCGAACCTCGGTGTGGCGGGGGCCGTGACCCTCGGGCTCGTCGGGATCGACGGCGACCGCGTGGTCCCCGCGGTCCTCGTGCGCCCGCAGCCGTACGGCGACGCGGACGGCAGCGTGGAGTGGTGGATCGCGAGCGACCTCGACGAGGCAGCCCTGGGCGGTCCGCTCCCCGAGGACCACGTGCTCGGCGTCGGCGGGGCCTCGCAGACCCTCGCCCGCCTGCAGCTCACGTGGCGTGGCGGAACGGCTCTCGACCTCGGCACGGGGTGTGGCATCCAGGCCCTGCGGCTGCGGCGCCTCGTTCCGCACGTCGTCGCGACCGACATCTCCGAACGGGCTCTGCGTTTCACGCGCCTGAACGCCCTGCTCAACGACGTGGACGGCATCGAGACGCGCCTCGGCTCGCTCTTCGACCCCGTCGCCGGTGAGACGTTCGACCGGGTGGCATCCAATCCCCCGTTCGTGATCACTCCGCGCGTCGCGGGGGTCCCGGCGTACGAGTACCGCGACGGCGGGCTCGAGGGGGACGCGCTCGTGGCCTCGGTCGTCGCGGGGGTCGCCGCGCACCTGTCGCCCGGCGGGGTCGCGCAATCGCTCGGCAACTGGGAGTACCGCGACGGGCACTCGGGGCTGGATCGGATCCGGGAGTGGGTCGACCCCTCGCTGGACGCCTGGGTCATCGAGCGCGAGGTGCTCGACCCGCTCGCGTACGCCGAGCTGTGGGTGCGCGACGGTGGCACGGTCCCCGGAACCCCCGCGTACGCCCGGCTCATCGACGCGTGGCTCGACGACTTCGCGGAGCGAGGGGTGACCGGCATCGGGTTCGGATACGTGCTGCTGCGGCGTCCGCTCGCCGGCGCCCCGACCCTCGCGCGGTACGAGCGCGTCGCCGGCGGAGGCGAGTCCGCTTTCGGGCCGCACCTCGCGGCGTGCCTCGAGAACCAGGACCGCGCCGGCCTGCTCGACGACGAGGGGCTGGCATCCGCGATCCTCCGCGTCGCGCCCGATGTCACCGAGGCCCGCCACCACCGCCCGGGCGAGGAGTCGCCCTCGGTGATCGAGCTGCGCCAGGGCGGCGGCTTCGGTCGCACGCTCGAGGTCGACTCGGCGCTCGCCGCCCTCGTGGGCGCCTGCGACGGCGACCTCGCCGTCGGTCCGCTCGTCGACGCGATCGCGCAGCTGCTGGAGGTGGATGCCGACGAGCTCCGCGCCGACATCTTGCCCCGAGTGCGCGAGCTCATCGTCACCGGATTCCTGACGTTCACGGACGCGTGAGGTCGGGGTGCGCGTCGCGCATCGATCGCCGAGACCGCATCTCACTGACATCTGCGCGGCAGATCGCAGGGGAGTTGTCAGCCGGATGCAGTCTCGCGGCCCCCGTTAGGCTCGAAGGCATGCTGAACATGGCCGAGGGTGTCGCGCGCCTCGGTGAGCTCGCCGAGCACCCCGTCGTCTCGACGCTCGCTCGCGTGTTCGCCGACGCCGGTCGCGACCTCGCGATCGTCGGCGGTCCGGTGCGCGATGCGCTGCTCGGCCGCACGACCCACGACTTCGATTTCACGACCGACGCGCGCCCCGACGAGATCCTGGCGCTCGTGAAGCCCGTGTCGTCGGTGCAGTGGGACGTCGGGCAAGCCTTCGGCACGATCGGCGCCAAGGTGCGCGGCGAACAGGTCGAGATCACGACGTACCGCGCCGACAGCTACGACGGCGTCACGCGCAAGCCGACGGTCGAGTTCGGTGACACGCTCGAGGCCGACCTCAGCCGCCGCGACTTCACCGTCAACGCGATGGCGCTGCGCGTGCCCGCGCGCACGCTCGTCGATCCGACCGGCGGGGTGGAAGACCTGCTCGCGCAGCGCCTGCGCACCCCGATCGACCCGGCCGTCAGCTTCGGCGACGACCCGCTGCGCATGCTCCGGGCGGCCCGGTTCGCCTCGCAGCTCGACTTCACGGTCGACCCCGACACCCTGGATGCCATCGCCGAGCTGCGCGGAACGCTCGAGATCGTGAGCCCCGAACGCGTGCAGTCCGAGCTCGTGCGGCTGCTCCAGACGGACGACCCGGTGCGTGGCATCCGGGTTCTCGTCGAGACGGGGCTGATCGACGAGTTCCTGCCCGAGATCCCGGCGTTGCGCCTCGAGGTCGACGAGCACCACCACCACAAGGACGTGTACGAGCACTCCCTGACCGTGCTGCGCCAGGCGATCGCGCTCGAGAAGGAGCGGCATTCGGATGCCGGCCCCGACGTGCCCCTGCGCCTCGCCGCGCTGCTGCACGACATCGGCAAGCCCGCGACCCGGCGCCTCGAACCGGGCGGCGGCGTCACGTTCCACCACCACGACATCAAGGGCGCGCGCATGACGCGCAAGCGCCTGCAGGCCCTGCGGTTCGACGCCCACACGACGACCGTGGTGTCGCGCCTGGTCGAGCTCCACTTGCGCTTCTTCGGCTACGCCGAGGGAGCCTGGACGGATGCCGCCGTCCGCCGCTACGTCCGCGACGCCGGCGACGAGCTGGAACGTCTGCACATCCTCACGCGGGCCGACGTGACCACGCGCAACAAGCGCAAGGCCCAGCGCTTGGCATCCGCCTACGACGACATCGAGACCCGGATCTCCGCGCTGCGCGAGCAGGAGGAGATCGACGCGATCCGCCCCGAGATCGACGGCAACCGCATCCAGCAGATCCTGGGTCTCAAGCCCGGCCGCGAGGTCGGCGAGGCGTACCGCTTCCTCCTCGAGCTGCGCCTCGACGAGGGCGTGCTCGGCGAGGACGAGGCCGAGAAGCGGCTGCGCGAGTGGTGGGCCGCGCGGGGCTGAGTTTGGTCCGCACGTTTCGGGCCGTGACGGGTGTGGGGCGTGGATCGTGCAGCGGGGCGGTCACTGTCCGCCCCGCTGCACGGATCGCGACCCATGCCCGACCGGAAGCACAACGGGGCGTGATCCGGCGCCCCCAATCCGCCGGATCACGCCCCGAAATCAGGATGTCTCGTCGTCCTCGTCGTGAGCCTCGGCCAGGGCCGCGACCACGAGGTGCGTGAGATCGATGCTCACGATCCTGGGCTGGTCGCTCACGGCGCCGCCGCCTCCGCGCCGGGACTGGGCGTCGCGACGGGTGCCGTCGGGGACGGTTCCGGCGAGGGGACCGCATCGGTGGGAATGGGCTGAACCCGCAGGAACGGGAACGTCGTCGGCTTCGCCTTCGCGACGTCGTCGCCGTCGTCCCAGCTGACGGCGTCGGCCGGGATCTCACGCAGCGGGTAGATGTTCCACGCGTCGCTTGCTCCGGGCGCGGTGTACGGCACCGGGACGGGCCCTCCCCCGCCGTAGAAGTACGAGTCGTACGGCTGTTGTCCCATCCCGCGGCCGACGGTGGTGAGCGGGGTGCCGTCCTGGTCGAAGAGCTGCACCGCCGGGAGGGGATTCCCTTCGGCGTCGAACGCAAAGATGTTGCGCACGCGCTGGCCGTCGACCGAGAGCCCGGGGACGTACGAGGCGTCGGGGATGTAGGAGTCGCGGGTCAGTGCCTGCGTGAGGGCAGTCGAGATCGCAAGGGCGAGAACGGGGAGCGCGAGCACCGCGCCGACGCTCATGACAGTGCGGAGCACGCGTACCCACGGTCGCGGGAGCCAGCGGCCGCGGCCCCATTGGACGCTCAGCAGCACCGCACCGAGCAGGATGACCCAGGTGAGGGGGTTGCCGGTAACGAAGAAGACGGCGCCCAGAAGACCGCCCGAGGGTGCGCTGGGGACCAGCACGAGCATGACGAAGTAGGCCATGAGGTACCAGACGAATCCGCGCACGAGCCACCACACCGGCCGGAGCGCGCGCAGCAGGTCGAGCGTCCACGCGCCCGCGGGGTTCGCCGTCAGGCTCGCACCGAGGTCGCGCCATCCCTCGCGGACCTGCTGAGCCAGCGACTTCCGCGTCGCCGCAACCGCATCGCTGCGTTCGGGGAGTCCCGCGGCGGCGCGCAGTTCGGCGGCGTAGGTCGTGGCATCCGGGAGTTCGAAGTCGTCGCCGGCCTCGGTGGCCTGGTCGGAGAGATCGGCTTCGAGGCCGTCGAGCAGGTCGTCGATCTCGTCGGCGGGAAGGTCGTCGAGCTGCGCGCGCACGGAGGCGGCGAACGCACGGATGTCTTCGCGAGCGGGCGTGGTGATCATCGGGCGTCTCCGATCGTGCGCAGGGTCTTCGGGCGGGTGGTGTCGTCGAGCAGGTCGGTCATCGCCGACGAGAAGTGCGCCCAGGTGGTGCGCTGCGCGTCGAGCAGCTCCCGGCCCTGGGTGTTGATCGCGTAGTACTTGCGGTGCGGTCCGCCGTCCGACGGAACGACGTAGCTCGACAGCGCGCCGGCCGAGTAGAGCCGACGCAGCGTCCCGTACACCGAGGCATCCCCCACCCCGCCGAGGCCCGCATCGCGCAGGCGTCGCACGATGTCGTAGCCGTACCCGTCGTCGTGCTGCACGACCGCGAGCACGGCGGCATCCAGCACCCCCTTCAGCAGCTGCGTCGTATCCACGCGCGCCCCTTTCGCTTGTCTGTGAGGGACAGTACCACGCGATGCGCAGTAGTGCGCGGTGCGGATGCCATCGGTGCGTCGTTGCCGTGCGCGGTGTCCAAAATGCCGTCGCTGAGGGGTGATCGGGCCGAAGAACGCAATCGACGTCACCTTGGACCGCAATATCCGTCAGTAACGACGGGTCGAGGTGCTCGACGGACGCGGGTGCATAACTTGGCGCGGTGACAGCGCCCTGCCGTCCTTGCGTCGACCGATCGGAGCACTCATGACACCCACGCCCACATCCCCCGAGCCCGCCGGCGACGCCTCCTCGAGCCAGCGGGGTATCTCGCGCCGGTCGATCGTCGTTGCGGGAGCATGGTCCGTCCCCGCCATCACCGTCGCGGTTGCCGCTCCATCCGCCTCTGCGTCGACCACTCTCGCCATCGTCGTCACTGATCCGCCCACCCAGACCACGGCGTGCAGCGCGACGGTCACCCCCATTCGCTTCACGGTCACCGAGAACGGTGCCCCCGCAGCGGGGCGTGCCGTGACGGTCACGTTGCCGGACGGCGCACGCTTCCGTTCCGGCGTGTCCGGTACCTACATCAGCGGGTCGGACGGCGTCGTTACGGTCCCAGCGGGAGACATCATCGCCGGTCCGAAAACGGGTGTGATCTCCGCGACCGTTTCTGGTGCGAATGTCCAGACCGCTTTCCCTGTCCGGACGACGGGTGCGTTGCGGTACGGCTCGAATCCGGCGAACATCCCGGCGGCGAGTAACGCTGGTTTCGTGCGTCTGTCTGCGTCGGATAACGGTGCGGTCGCGGTGAAGGCGAACGGTGAGGTGTGGCGTACGACGTCGGCGGAGTTCGCCTGGGAGAAGGTTGGCGATGGGGCGTCGACGGATGCCAACCAGAGCGGGTATGTGAATTACGGCGCGGGTGCGTCGGGTAACGCCCTCTGGATCCAGACCACCACGACCTGCGCGGTCTGACACCGGATTCCTTGCGCTGCTCGCCTTCGAGGCAGTGGTGGCGGGGAGTCGTGACGATGTGTGATCGTCGCGCCCCCGCCACGTGGGCTCAGAAGTTCTCTCGCGGGGACTATCCAGAGACGGTCGAGCTTGCCAAACTGTGAAAGTGAGTTGAGGTGCGCATATGAGCAATGACCACTCCGCTCTCGGCTTCCTCCGATTTCAGGATGGTGTCGGATGGCTCGGCTCCATCGGGTTCCAGCGGATCACGGCCACGACGACCGACCCGGAGGTGCTGCGGAAGATCCTTGGTGACGCCGGATCGAACCTTCTCCCACCGATCCGACCTGTCGAGATGGACCTCGCGGCGCTACGATTCGACTCCTTCTTGGTCGCTCGGCTCAGCACGAGATCTCTCACCATGGAATGGGCCCGAATGCGGCCGCGCTCCAGCAGGCGATTCCTCATCCTCTTCGTCATCTCCGGCGCCGTCGCTGTGACCACGGGCCTGCCGAGGACGGTCGTCGAGAACGACGGCGTCCTTCTGCTTCCTCCTGGACGAGACCGCGTCCTGATCGATTTCATGGTTCCGTCCGAGGTCGTGGTGTTCACGTTTGATCGAGACGAGGTCGGTGGACTGGGTGACGGTACGTTCTCGCGCGACCCACTATCGATGAGCTCTCCCGTACTTCGCTCGGCGTGCACATACATCTGCGGATTGGTCGACAATCGGGCTGCGGAGGATGAGGGGAACGTCTCCGTTCTGCGAGAGCTCACGCGCAGCATGGCGAGGGCGCTCGTGCAGGAATCATCGGGTACCGCCGAGGCGGCCGACGACGAGTTCGACCGGATCCTCTTGGTCATCAAGCGGAACGCGCACGCGCCGAGCTTCGGACCTGATCAGGTGAGCGATGCACTCGGGATGTCCCGACGAAGCCTCGAGAGGATCTTCTCCGCACACGGTCGAACCGTCGCTCAGACCCTGAGAGAGGCTCGGGTGGAGATTGCGCTCCGCCTGTTGCGCGAGGAGCCGCCCCACAGCATGGAAGACGTCGCTGACAGGAGTGGCTTCGGATCGGTGGATTCGTTGCGGCGGGCGTGCCTGCGCCATCTCGGGAGGACGCCGCGGGAAATACGCGATGCAGGTGGGCTCGTCGAGGCGGTGCCGTCCCAGCAGCGTGCCAGTTGACCGAGAACGGCGTGCGTCTTCACGCTTCTGAGTAGGGCGAGCACCCCGCCGGAATGCCGAGGGGGTGGCATCCACTCCCGGATGCCGCCCCCTCCACGCGCTGGCCGGTCTGGGGCGCGAAACGGCCAGTGGGGCGGTCAGTGCGCGCCCCGGTGCACGGATCGCGCCCCAAACGCCCGGCCCCGAACGCCCCGCTTACGGAACGACGACCGCGCGGCCGCGCACCTCGCCGTGGTGGAGGCGCTGGTAGGCCTCGACGGCGGAGTCGATGTCGTACTTCTCGACGTGAACGCCCACGGAGCCGCTGCGGGCGAGGTCGAGCACCTCGATCAGCTCGCCACGGGTGCCCCAGTACGGTGCGCGGACGGCGGCGCCGAACGGCGTCGAGAAGAAGCCGGCCGGCATGATGCCGCCGCCGATGCCGACGATGTGGATGAAGCTGTCGATCGCCGCGACCTGGCGGGCGAGGTCGATCGTGGGCTGCACGCCCACGAAGTCGAACACGGCGGTGGCGCCGAGGCCGTTCGTCAGCTCGCGGATGCGCTCGGCGGCGTGCTCGTCGGAGGTCACCGTGTGGTGCGCGCCGACCTCGCGGGCGAGGGCGAGCTTGTCTTCGCCGAGGTCGACCGCGATGACGGTGGCCTGCGTGATCGCGCGGAGAATCTGCACGCCCACATGCCCGAGTCCGCCGACACCGATCACGACGGCCGTCGCACCGGGGTACAGCTTCTCTTTCGCGGCGACGATCGCGTGGTACGGCGTGAGTCCGGCATCCGTCAGCGACACCGTCTCGACGGGGTCGAGGTCGCCGAGCGGCACGAGGTGCCGCGGGTCGTCGACGATGACGTACTCGGCCATCGCGCCGGGGCTGCCGAGTCCGGGAGGGGTGATGCCCATCTCGGCGGCGTAGGGGCAGTAGTTCTCGGCGCCACGCGCGCAGGCGTGGCAGCGGCCGCAGCCCCAGGGTCCGTAGATGGCGTAGGCGGCACCGATCTCGACGCCCTCCACGCCCTCGCCGAGTTCGTCGACGACGCCGGCGCCCTCGTGGCCCAGGGTCAGGGGCAGGCCGTAGGTGTACTGCTCCTCGGGCAGGTCCATGACGAACCAGTCCGAGTGGCACAGGCCCGCCGCGGTGACCTTCAGGCGCACCTGACCGGGGCCGGGGTGGGGGTCGTCGATCTCGACGACCTCGGGTCCTTTACCGATCTCGCGGTACTGCACTGCCTTCATGGCATCCCTTTCTGTCGGTGGGTTCGGGTACTTCCACCGTGCTCTCGGGGCTGGGGCGTGTCGAGCGGATCGGCGGCGTTTTTCCCGGATGGGAACCGGTCTCAGCACGGGGTGCAGATCGTCGTGCGGATGCCAAGTCCGACACGCCGACGCGAGCGCGCTGATTCGGCTGGTTCGGCGCGTTTCGCCTCGTGCGGGGCGCTTTCGCCTGCTGCGGGGAGCCCTCGCCCGGTTCGGGGCGCCGAACGTGCACCGGGGCGGTCGATGTGCGCCCCACTGCACGGATCGCGCCCCGATCCCGCGGCCGGGACGCCCCACGGCCTCGACCCCGCGACCTACACTGAAACCGACCACCGTCACCGTCGATGGGAGTCCCGTGCCTTCTCCGTGGTCGCGACCGACCATCTCCCCCGAGACCTCGGGGTTGCTCATCGCGCGTGCGCACGACGAACTCCTCGCGGGCAACGACGATCGCCGTCTCGATGACGTGCGGCCCCTGGTGCAGGACTCGTGGCGCCGGTCGCTGGCATCCCTCGTCGGACCCGAAGGCCTGCCGACGCTCGAGTTCGCGAGCGACGAGCTCGAGGCGTACCGCCGGGCTCATCCGCTGGCCGGGGTCATGGACATGGTCCGGGCGCTGCTGCTGCCGGGGACGGCCGAGGATTCCGGCGTCGTCGTGGCCGTGGGCGACGCGGCCGGGCGGCTGCTCTGGGTCGAGGGCGATCAGCGCGTCCGCACGCTCACGGGAGACATGGGTTTCGTGGCCGGCGCGAACTGGTCGGAGGATGCCGTGGGCACCTCCGCCCCGGGAACGGCGCTGACCCTCGACCGGTCGGTGCAGATCCGCGGGGCCGAGCACTTCAACCGGCTCGTGCAGGCGTGGTCGTGCACCGCGGCACCGGTGCACGATCCCGAGACGCGGCAGCTGTTGGGGATGATCGACGTCACGGGAGGCCCCGAGGCCGTGACCCCGCAGGCCCAATTGCTGGTGGATGCCACGGCCCGCGCGATCGAGAGCGAGATCCTCGTCGCGCGGCTCCGGGCGCAGCAGACTCCTCCGCCGCGGACCCCGCGCCGTTCCCCCGGGACGCGGGCGGTGCTGCGGATCCTGGGCCGCGACCGCGCGCTGCTGGAGGTGTCGGGCGAGACCGGCGAGACGGTCGTCGAGCTCGGCGCGCGGCACGCCGAGATCCTGCTGCTCCTGGCCGTGCACCGCGAGGGCATGTCCGCCGAGGTGCTGAGCGAGGCCGTCTACGGCCACTCGGCGACCGAGACGCTGCGGCCCGAGATGGTGCGGCTGCGTCGCGTGCTCGCCCCGCTCGCGCCCGGTCTGGTGCCGGCATCCCGCCCGTATCGGCTGCCCGACGGTCTCGAGACCGACGCGCAACAGGTGCTGTCGCTGCTCGATCGCGGGGCGCACCGCGTGGCCCTCGCCGCCTACCGCGGGCCGGTGCTGCCCGATTCGGTGGCACCGGGTGTCGCCGAGGTGCGCGAGTCGGTGCGCTCGGCGCTGCGCGAAGCCCTGATCGAGGAGGCGGGGATCGACGTTCTGCTCGCGTACGCCGAGACCGCCGACGCACGGGAGGATGTCGAGCTGCTGCGGTTGTGCCTCGGGATGCTGCCGGCGCGGTCGCCGAAGCGTGCTGGACTCGTGACCCGGATCGAGCGCCTCGAAGGGGACTGATGTCGGAGGCCCTGGCTACGCTGGCTGCATGGACGAACAGACGCTCGACATCTTCTCGGCTGCTCGCGCGCGACGTGACGTGGGGCGCATCCGCGAGGCTCTCGCCGAGGTCAAGGCCGGCGACATCGCCCGCGTGATCGTCCGCTCGCCCCGCTACGGGCTGTACGCCCTCGAGGGCACGGTGCGCATCGGTGTCGGTGGTCAGCCGCTCGTCGGCGACGTGATCCTCGCGACTAGCGCCGAGATCCAGCGCATCGACCTCGGCATCGCCGCGCCCGAGGCCGCGCTGTCGGCTGACGTCGTCGACCCCTCGACGCTCCCCCACGGCACGCCCGTGCGCGTGACCTTCCTGACTCCGACGCACAACACCTTCGCCGTCACCGGCCCGATCACCGCGGGCAACGACCGCTTCCTCCTCGTCGGCAGCTGGATCGTCGCCGACGACCGCGTCATCGCCCCGCGCGTGCAGAGCATCGAGCGTCTCGACAACGTCGACCTGCACGAGGTCAACGTCCCGCCGCTGCGATCGGTGCTGGCCGACGCCGACGCGTAAGCGCACGACGTACGGGATGCCGCGGCCTCAGGGTCGCGGCATCCGTGTGTTCGGGCGGTCTCAGTGCCGGATCAGCACCTTCACCGCTTCGCGGGAGTCCAGGAGCCGGTAGGCCTCGGCGATCTCGGACAGCGGCAGTTCGTCGACTAGCTGGTGGACCCGGATTCTGAGTCTTCCTCAGCTGGTTTACGTGGGCTGCCTCCTACGTATCCGACGAAGCGCGCATCGGCAAGATTCTTCCCGATGTATATCGGTTCTCCGCGGTGGGCTTCGACATCAAAATCGGGATTGATGCCGTTAAAGCCACCGGTGGTTCCCTCGGCGTCATCTCTTTCGCCCATTCCCATACCTCCCGGTTTGTAGGCAGTCGAGCCACATCCGTCTGTCGGGGCAGGCTACCCCGCTCGACGAGCTCGAGGGCGTCCCAGACTTGCGAATGCCCGCTCACGGGGTCGGTCGGTCACGATCACCGCGGCCGCCGGCTGATCGACGGTCGGACGGAGCCGACCGACTGAAATGGCCTACCGGCCTATTTTCTTGCCAGGGAGCCTCCGGAGGCTCCCTCCGCTTCGCTCCGGTCGTAGCTACCTGCGGGCTCCGCGCAGGTGGCTACGCCACCGGCTCATCCGAGATTTTCGGCGCGCGCTCGCGCAGCTGCGCTGCACTCGCTCATTTCGCGTCGAAATTCTCTCCCTCGCCGCACTTCGGGTTGCACTACGCCCTCCGGTTGCTCAGGCGGGAAACCGCCTTCCCGGCAAGAAAACGATGAGGGAGAGAGCAACCGATGACCACCGATCCCGACCACATTCAGATCCTGCAGAGCATCGTTGTCACGCACGCCGACGTCTACGTCCAGAGCCGCCAGGTCGCCGACCGCGCCCGTGACCTCGCTGCCCACGTCCGACAGGGATATCTCCTCGCGAGCACCACCAGCGTCCCCGGTGACGATCACGTGCTCTACGTCGACACCCTCATGCGTCAGACCACCAAATCCCGCCGCCCGAAAGTACAGGACAACCCTCACCATGCTCACCCTCACCACTCCCCTAGTCGCACAAACGTCGATGGGGGCGTTGCGTCTCGCCTGCGCTCATCTCCGCACCCCGCAGCAAGGCCGCATGTGGGCGGATTTCGCCGGTGGGGTGTAGATCGGCGGTGAGAAGTGCTTAGGTCACAGCATGACTACGGGACGCGATCGAGGCGTAGATTACGCCACCCACTGCACCGTCTGCATCATCGTCATCGACGGGGATATTGAGAACAAGGTCGTGTACGAGCGCGCCCAGCCGCAGATCCCGGATCGCCCCCTCACCCCCGCGGAACGTGAGCATGCGATGCAGTTCCTTACTGATGCTGAGCTCACCAACGAGGCGAAGTGGATCTTCGATGACATGAAAAGCAAGGGCACGATCGGTGCGCAGGCCGAGCTGGGCGGAGTGTTCATTGCCCGGACGGCTGCCGCCGCTCTTGAGATGAACCTCTGAGCTTCTGCGCGGTGACTCGAGCACGACATTCTGTCGCGCGGGGGGAGTGGGTTCCTTGTCTTCCACGTGTGCGGCTATGGTCTGTCCCACGTCGTCGCCGGTGAGCAGCGCGATCGCGCATCAGCGGCGTCGTGCCAACCGTTGCGTCGTACGCGCCTTCGGTGGGCTAGCGCTTCTGTTTGGTCGGCAGCGCACGGTCACCAACTAGGAAATGTCACTCGATGGCCACTCGTCGTGTTCAACGTCCGCAGGGACCGCCTGACGGATTGCAGACCATCCCTGATGTACCTCGCGCTGATGAGAAAGCTGCTCTGAAGCCCGACCTCGCAGCAGCTAGTCCGATGATTGGCCGAGGACTCAGATGGTACGACGGGCTCTACCGGCTCCTTCGCGCCGTGCAGACCGTAGCGACCTTTCTGCGTCTTCCTGCCCGGTGGCGAACGAAGATTCACGAAGGCATCAACTACCTCTTTCAGCTGCACCATGCCCGCGAGAGCCGGATGAACCCGAGGATCTACTCACTCGACGTAATCGAGATTCCCGAAGGCGAGGGCGTGACTCTGCCCTACGCGTGGGTCGTCGAGTACTTTCCAGCGAGCGACATAGATGCGCTCTACGGGGCGATTCGGAAATTTGGGTGGGACGGGCCGCGTTTTAGCGGTGGAGCCCCCGGGGGCACCCGGTCGGTCATGAGTGGTCGGCAGGGGCAGGGCGGTACGTGGTGGCGCATAGCCGAGTTGCGTTCAATGAGGTCGCGTGGATACGTGCCCGTTGATGGTCAGCGTGTGCGCCTCCCCCGTGGGATTAGAGCTATCGATCTTATTGGCGTACCGATCGGTAAAGGGCTGACGGCGGTCGTAGTGAGCTTCTCGTTAGATGAGTCCGTGTCGAACCGGCTGAACGAGGTTCTGACCGCGCCCTACCGTCATGAAGTCATTCGGTGGCGTGGTCGGATGGCTGCGTCTCAGCCGCCTCCCTACGTGCTGTATCACCACGCACAACGTGCGCGCGCTCACGTTCATCGACGACTGCGCAGGTGGATGAGGAGGACCGTTCCTGGTGCTTTCGCTCGGTACCGGAAACCTCATCCTCTATTCGACGTCATGTTCTTTAATCGGGCGTCGCCGGAGCTACTTGACGCGGGCGCGCCGGGGTACAAAAACGATGCCTTGCGCGCGATGGGCCTGAGTGCCGACCCCGTGGTTCGCGTGACGAGCAACTCCCTGCCCGGGATGCTCCTTGACCAGCGCGATTTCGGTGAGTGGGCGCCGGAAATTTCGGACAACACCTGGGCTTTCTGGGGCAATCGAAGCGCGATCGATGGCCTGACGAGGATGACCGGAAACCACGGAGCTAACGCTGCGGGGTTCTTCCTCGGCGATAGGTCGACGGATTTTATGGCTCGTCGCGGACTGACCTCGCTACTTCAGGCCATTCGAGAAGATGCTTCCACCGCCCACGACAACGCGCGAAAGCTGCATGGTGGCACCCGCAGCCGGGACCTGAGACGTTTGCGCAACCGTATTCTCACAACAAGCGTCGATCTCGCGACGCTGGGAGAGGATGTGAAGGAGTACAACGGGCGACGCTGGCGTGACCGAGAACCACAGTTCTACTACGACTACAGCCCTGCGTTTAAGGCCCGGGATCTCGCGCTGGGGTACAAGCCGATTGAACCGATCGACGTCAACCAGGGTGAGCGGAAAACGCAGCGCCGGTTGGCGAGAGAGGTCGTCTCGTTCGACGCCAAGTATCGCGACGTTCTCAACACGGTTGCGTCCCTCGGAACCTCGCTGGACTCGCGACGAGTGCAGCGTCTCGCTGTCTACGTGTCAGTCGCGTCACTAGGGGTTGCAGTGGTCACTTTGTGGGCCACCCAGACTCCACCGCCGGACCTTCTACCTGGTCTGTGTGGGGCACTGAGAGAGCTCGGCATGAGTGCGTGCTGAACGCGCGCTGCTCCTGACGGCGTGGCACCCCGTCACGCCGTCCGTTCCCGCTACCGGGTGCCAGACACCGACGAGACAGCCGTTCCCCAGAAGTACCGCACGGGCGCCGTCGCCGAGGGTCTCGCCGCACGAGTGACAGCACTTCAGAAGTCCGACGAACTACGCCGCCACGCAGCTCAGCGAAGCTCGACCGCCGCCGCTGCCGAGGAGCCAGAGCTCAAGCAGTCTGGCGATCAGCAGGCGGCAGACGCACGAGAGCGGCTGGAGGCCGCGCGTCGCGAACGAGAACGTCAGGACCAAGACGCACAGGCCTTCGGCTCGCGCGACAACCAGCCCGACGGCCCTGCGCCCACGCGAGGCCCGCGCCTCTAAGCACCCTCAGGTCACATCTGTCGGGAGACTATTACCCAACGGCCCCGAACGAGGCAATCCCCGAGGGGGCGATCACCTCCGCCAGTTCATGAGGGTGAGTTCCCGAGGGGACATTCCGGGGCCATTCCTGTGGAATCGCGCACCATGGCGCATCGCACTGTGTCGCAGGAGGCATCGCACGGGGGATCGCACGGAGCGTTTCATTATCTGGTGCGAGACGGCAACTGAGGGGCGCCCAAGATTGGCAGTGTAAAACTGGCCGCATGGTTTGATCGTCGTCATGACATCGGAAACGAATCGCGCCACTCCGGCAGAGACCCGGGCTGATATCACTCGCCTGTCGGCACGCGGCTACACCCAACTCCGTCAGGTGCTCGTTCAGCTGCCGGACACGGAAGACCCTCGTGCATCCACGCTCGCACGCATGCTCAGCGAACGCAAGCACCGCCCGCTGCTGCTCTACATCATGCTGTTGACGTGCTGGCCCTGGCTCGAGGACCGCCGCGAACCGCTGCCGGGCGGCTTCTGGGTTCGCGCTCTCACCGCGCCCGGCGCGCCGACCTGGTCGCCCTCGACGCTGTCACGCTCCTGGCGCGATCTCGAAGAGCTCGGACTCATCACCAAGCCCGAGAAGCGCGAAGGCCGTCTGATGCGTCCTACGCCGCGCCGTGAAGACGGCGCGGTCGTCGAGGGAGGCGGCATCCCGTACGACGCACCCGGAGGCCGGCGCGACCGCTGGAACACCTACTTCGCTCTCCCCGACGAATTCTGGACGGAAGAGATCTTCGCCAAGCTGTCGCTGCCCGCGCTCGTCATGCTCCTGCTCGTGGCGAAAGAGACCCAGAGCAAGCCCGAGGTCTGGCTCACCTACGACCGCATCGAAGACTGGTACGGCATCAAGCAGAAGTCCGCGCAGAACGGCCTCACAGAGCTACGGAAGGCGGATCTGCTGCATCGCCGCATCGAAGAGGTGAAGACCACATTCTCCGCCACGGGCAGCACGGTCCACATGTGGTACTCGCTCACAGGACCATTCGGCCGTGAGGCGCGTCTCGCACTTCAGGACCGCGCCGCGAAAGAACGAAAGAAACGACTCAAGCGCGCCACCCGCGCAAAGAACACACCCCCGAAGGAACAGCCATGACCATCTCCCGCATGATCTACGTCGACGACTCCGGCTCCGTCGACCAGGGACTCATCGTCTACGGCTGGCTCGAGGTCAGCCCGGAGCGATGGCGACACGCACTACGAACCATCCTCGAACTGCGCAAAGAGCTGTACCGAGACCACCAGGTCCCGCCGGCGACCGAGCTGCACGCGACCAAATTCGTCAACGGCCGAAACCGAATCGCGACCACCACGGGTGACGGTCCCGCGGAGTGGAAGACCCTCGGCCGCGCCGTCGCTGAACAGTGCCTCCAGGTCCTCGCAGACAGCCCCGATATCAAGGTGGGCGCCGTGTGGAGGGGCACTAACGCCACAGGCCGCGCCTACTACGAGGAACGTGGCGAGGTCTACCGTGAGCTCGTCAACGGCTGGAACGTCGATCACCGCGCCGACGACAGCTACGTGTTCGTCAGCATGGACGGCAACGGCACGGACCACACCTACTTCGACGCCCACCGATCTCTGCCGCTCGACACCCGAAACGTCATCGAGGACCCGATGATGCACGACTCCGGCCGGTCCCAGTGGGTCCAGATGGCCGACCTCGTCGCGTACACGGCGTACACGCACCTGAATCGGCACCAGGGGAACCAGTTCGGCTGGACCTGGTATGAGGACTACCTGCGTCCGAAGGACGTCAACGGCGGCCCGAAGCGACTCTGACCGTGAAAACAGCAAGACCCGCTAATCCACGAGTGTGGGGCGGGTCCGCCCTTCGATTATGCCTGCATCGTTGCGAATACACAAGCCTGAGGGGAGGGCGCTCCTGCTCGGCTCGTGGCTCGCGCACGGCGCATCTGCCTCGCATCACCGGGCCCAGAGTTCACCGCCCGGCGGTAGCGACGCCCGAAGCAAGCGCGTCCGCAAACTCGTCCACCAACCGGAGCAGCGGAGACGCTTGCCCGTCACCCAGCACGCCTTCACCGGTCAGTGTCAGGGGGGCCATCCCCTCAAATGTCACGGTTGCAGTTACTTCTCCCGGCCAATTTCGGTCGAAACGAACCACACGAGTGCTATCGGCCTCCGAGATCACAGAGAATTCGTCGATCACGCCCTCGGACGCGGCCACGCTCAGCGCTAGCGGGGCCCCTCGGCGGTGTGCTTTCACGCTCGGAACGGGCTCAACGCCCTCGTAATCATCGAACGTGATGATGACCACCAGACCCGCGGTGAACAGCACAATCCGCAGCAGACGTCCCTCGCTCAGCTCTACGTGAGCAAAGGTGACGGCCTCCCCACGCGTTATGAGCAGAACCGCCGTCCAGAGTCGATCCGCCCACTCGCGACGGTACTTGTTGCTGCGAGCGGTCGTCCACATGGCCGCCACGGCGTCCGGGCCACCCAACGCCTCCTCGATCTGCTTCACAGCGGCAATGCGTTGTGGCTTATCCATCATTTCCTGACCCCTCTGTCTGACCGCCTCCAGTGCTGTGGCGGGGCAGACCAGTCTAGGAAGGCGCTCCGACATCGCCTCGGGGTGTTGAGCGCAGATCCGTTCCCCAATTGCACGAGGGCGCCGCTAGGCGGGTGCGGAGCCGGATGCAACCCGATGCAACGTCCCCCGGCGTACGGTCGGCGCATCGCCGCCCCAAGGCCGTTGCGGCGTTCATGACCGTCGAAGGAGACACGCATGACCATCGTCGAAGAAGGCGTTTCCAGCGTCTACGCCGCCCCCGGACAGCGCGGGGCCGTCGCCGAGTATCGCTCGCGGTACGGGCACTACATCGGTGGCGAGTGGGTCGCCCCGCACAGCGGTGAGTACTTCGAAGACATCACTCCCGTGACCGGCAAGCCGTTCTGCGAGGTCGCGCGCGGCGACGCCGCCGACATCGACCGAGCAGTGGATGCCGCGTGGAAGGCGTTCGCATCGTGGAAGAAGACCACGGCCGCCGAGCGCAGCGTCATCCTGAACAAGATCGCCGACCGGATCGAAGAGAACCTCGAGAAGATCGCCGTCGCCGAGACGTGGGAGAACGGCAAGCCGGTGCGCGAGACGCTCGCGGCCGACATTCCCCTGACCGTCGACCACTTCCGCTACTTCGCGGGGGTGCTGCGGGCGCAGGAGGGGTCGCTCAGCCAGCTCGACGAGAACACCATCGCCTACCACTTCAACGAGCCGCTCGGTGTGGTGGCGCAGATCATCCCGTGGAACTTCCCGATCCTCATGGCCGCGTGGAAGCTCGCTCCCGCGCTCGCCGCCGGCAACTGCGTTGTGATCAAGCCGGCCGAGCAGACGCCGGCATCGCTTCTCTTCCTGTTCGACATCATCGGCGACCTGCTGCCGGCCGGCGTCGTGAACATCGTCAACGGCTTCGGCATCGAGGCGGGGGCGCCGCTCGCGCAGCACAAGCGCGTGCGCAAGGTCGCCTTCACCGGTGAGACCACGACCGGCCGCCTGATCATGCAGTACGCGTCGCAGAACCTCATCCCGGTGACGCTCGAGCTCGGAGGCAAGAGCCCGAACCTCTTCTTCGAAGACGTCGCGCGGGCCACCGACGACGCGTACTACGACAAGGCGCTTGAGGGCTTCACGCTCTTCGCGCTGAACCAGGGCGAGGTGTGCACGTGCCCGTCGCGGGCGCTGATCCAGCGGTCGATCTACGACCAGTTCCTCGGCGACGGCCTCGCGCGCGTCGGCAAGGTGAAGCAGGGCAACCCGCTCGACCCCGAGACGATGATCGGCGCACAGGCCTCGAACGACCAGCTCGAGAAGATCCTGTCGTACATCGAGATCGGCAAGGCCGGCGGCGCGAAGCTGCTCACCGGCGGCGAGCGGGTCGACCTCGGCGGCGACCTGTCGGGCGGCTACTACGTGCAACCGACGGTGTTCGAGGGCACGAACGACATGCGCATCTTCCAGGAGGAGATCTTCGGCCCCGTGCTGTCGGTCACGTCGTTCGACGACTTCGACGACGCCATCTCGATCGCGAACGACACCCTCTATGGCCTCGGCGCCGGCGTGTGGAGCCGCAGCGGCGACACCGCCTACCGCGCCGGCCGGGCGATCGAGGCCGGACGCGTCTGGACGAACACCTACCACCAGTACCCCGCGCACGCCGCGTTCGGCGGGTACAAGCAGTCGGGCATCGGCCGCGAGAACCACCTCAAGATGCTCGACCACTACCAGCAGACGAAGAACCTGCTCGTGTCGTACGCCGAAGGGGCGATGGGCTTCTTCTAAGTCGACGATCTGGCCCCCGGGTACGGCCCGGGGGCCTTCCCTTTTCGGAAGGAGAGAAGCGGATGCCAGAACTCTCACGCGTTGACGTGACGGATGCCGCGGCCGCGCTGCTGCGCGACCTGACGGCGAAGCACGGCCCGCTGATGTTCCACCAGTCGGGCGGCTGCTGCGACGGCAGCTCCCCCATGTGCTACCCGGTGGGGATGTTCCTCACCGGCCCCAGCGACGTGCACCTCGGCCACATCGACGTCGGCCTCGACGACCCGATCGAGGTCTACATGTCGGAGTCGCAGTTCGAGTACTGGAAGTTCACGCACCTCACGATCGACGCGGTGCCGGGGCGTGGGGCCGGCTTCTCGGTCGAGGGGCCGACGGGGATGCGGTTCCTGATCCGGTCGCGGATGCTGACGGAGGAGGAAGCTGTGGCGTTCGGGGTGGGGGTGTAGGTGCACCGGGCCCTCGATCCCGTGACCTCACGATTTTCAGTTGTATTTGCCGGGTTCGCCGGTGCTCACAGGTGCTCGTTTGCCGCGTGATTCCGAGGAAGTCGCGCTCGTTGGTGATGGTTGGTTCTCGATGGTTCTAGCCGAGTTCCCGGCCCGGGACCGGCCCGCAACCACGGTTTCAGGTACCGACGCGTCCCCTAACCTCAGTGGCAACCCGAGTCCGCAGTCCTGCGCGAACCTCATCGTGTACGGCCACCGTGCTGCCCACCCGGGTTTCAATCGACACAACCAGTCCATACCTGACCGATTTTCCGCGGCGGAGCGTCGCGCCATCCTTCATGCAATCGATGTGCAAGGTGAGAGACTCATCATCGGTGAAAACAAGTGCGCGGTCGCCTTCGATGATTTCGTGTTGACATGAACCACGGCGCGCGGCGTGATAGTCCGCTTCGCGTCGGTCGCCAAGAGCGAACCGCTTCTCCGGCGCATCGAAGAAGACCTTGGTTCCGCGATATCGGGTGAGGGCTCCAGAGGTGGGCGCGAAGTAGGCGAGCGTCACGGTCAGCCGGTGCCATTCGGCTTGGCGTCGAAGCGAGGGTGGGAGAGGAATGTCGTATGTGTGGCGCTGATCTCGTTCGATGGAGCCGCCCGCGATGAGTGTCGCTCTTTGGGCGAGGTCGCGGTCGATTCGGTCCGAGTTGAGGACGCCGTATCCCAGGAGTGCGGTGAGTTCCTTCCGCGCCTTGAGGGCGTCCATACTCAGGACGCGCCGAAGCTGCGAGTTGCCGTCCCCCCACTCGCTTGCGTGTACCAGGAGCGCCTTCACGAGGACCGGATGGTAGAGCGCATCGGGGAATGCCGGGTCGCCCGTCGACGCACCTTCCTCCAGCAGGTCGAACAACAGGCTTGCTTCACGGGTAATGAGTGCGGTCGCGTTGCTCGTGCCAAACGTAAAGACGGAGTTGTCGAGGCTTCCGCCGACTCCTGGTGCGGCGACCTTCACCCCCGGACCGGTGGCGCGTGATGGGATGATTCTCACCCGCTGCTCGTTTTCTCCGGGAACCTGAACTGGTCTCGCGTAGAGTGCCCGTCCGCCGGTGTGGTGAATCTCGGGCTTCACGGATCGACCAACTCCCGGGCCTACGCCTCCGTAGAAGGCCGGGAGGCCCGCGATTGCAAGGTCCCATGCGGTCGCGGGAACGTCGATGTCGCCGGCACCGTCCGCGTGCGTGGCACCGACCGTCAGTGCGTTTAGCGAGTCGCCTGGTGGGAGAATTCCACGAACGCGGGCGGACGCCTTCGCTGACCTCAGCGCTTCCGCTCTGACCCGATCTAGATCCTGTGCGTCTTCAGCGGTAATCGTCAACTCATGCGGATGGTTACCGGCGCTCACGACAAACAGAACGTTGTACTCAAGCGAAAGCCAGTCGAGCAGCCTGCCAGCGGCGCTCATGCGGCGGACAAATGCCCGAGTTTCGGCTCCGATGGAGAGGTTGAAGACGCGGACACTCGGCGCCGCAGCGGGTCGGCCGTTCTCGCCTTCGATGACACGTTTGACGGCTCGGTGCAGTAGATCAGGAAACAGCACGTCGCCGACGACCCGCTCGCTGTTGGAAAGGAACTCGTGTGGTCGCAGGATCGGCCGGACGTACAAGGGTCGGTCCAGCGGGCCAGATGAGTTCGATAGATCGCCGTGGAGTATTAGCGAAGCCATCGAGGTGCCGTGGTGCCTGGCAGACAAAGAGTAGGCCTGAGTGAGATCGTCGGGATCATCTACGATCAGTCGCCCCTGAAGGACGGTGTGGTTCTCAACCGGCAATCCATCTAGCAGCGCAATGCGAGGTAGCGCCTGCGTCGGGGCGGGCTCGGGTCTGACGGTGATCGGTCCGGCCTCTGCCTCCGCCGGCCCGACGCTCATCGGCTCGAACGGGGAGACGAACATCACATCATCCATGCCGAGCAGCCGAATCGCGCCCGCTCCATCGCGGAGCACGGACTCAACCTCCTGCGACGGCAACTCCGCGAGGATGGCGTGGTATCCGATCTCGGGGATCTCGGCGGAACTAACGATCCGTCCGTCCGAGTCAGCAATGATCGCTCGAACGTGAGCGTCCGCCTCGCGACGATTTGCTGAGTCTTGCCGGTACCAAAGCTCGACCTCGACCCGAACCGGGCTACTCGACTGACCTACAACCTCGAGCCTTTCGCGCCACGCATCGAGCAGGCCGGTCTCGCGGATGCGGTCCTCAGGTCCCCACCGCCGAATGGTGCGGAGCTGGCTGAAAGCGGATCGGAATTTGGCCAGGCCACGATCGAAGACCATGTCTGGCTCTGTGACCCACTGATCGAACAGTCGAACAAGCTGGCGTACAGCCTCGCTATTGGACATCACAAGGTAGAGCGATCGGCCGACCTTATCGTCGGGGCGGTCCTCGCCCGACGACGACATGTGAAAGTCGTCGTCTGCATCGGTTTCGTCCTCAAGGAGCTCGGCCAAGAACTCGAGACC
>NZ_CAKKMM010000011.1:0-30600 GCF_918698205.1 Microbacterium sp. Bi128
GTATCGTTCCGCGCAGACGCGAGCACAACGGCGGATCCGTTCGGATGGAGTCCCCGACCCCTGGAGGCTCCCGTGTCCGATCACCCCGCTCCCTCGCTCACCACCGCCCGCGTTCTCGTCGCCGCCGCCGTGCTCGCCACCGTGGCCGGGCTTACCCTGGCGCCCCGCAGCATCGCGTGGCCGGCGAGGACGCTCCTCCTCGACGCGCTCGCTCTCCTGCCCCCGCGCTGGAACGACGTGCTCCTCGGCGGGGATGCCGACACCGCGCTCAACGTCGCATTCTTCGTTCCGCTCGGGATGGCGCTGGCGATGCTGCTGCCGCTGCGGTGGTCGCCGGCATCCGTGCTCGTGGGAGCGGCGGTGTCGCTGGGGGTGGAGACCGCGCAGTCGGTGATCCCGGGGCGCGTCCCCGACGCGGGAGACGTCCTGGCCAACACCGCCGGCGCGCTCGTGGGGACGATCCTCGTCGTCGTGGGGCGCCTCCTCGTGCGACGGTGACGGGGCGCGGTGCCGACGGTGCCCGGTCAGCGCGGCAGCCGCAGGCGCGCGCACAGGCCCCCGCCCTCTCGCGGCCACAGTTCGAGTCGGCCGCGGTGCGCGTGTGCGATCGAGGCGACGAGGGCGAGTCCCAGTCCGGCACCGTCGGCGGATCCTCGGGTGCGGCCGGCTCCGCGGACGAAGGGCTCCGGGAGCGTCGCGACGAGCTCGCGGGAGAGCAGCGGACCGGTGTTCGCGACGTCCACGACCACGGCATCCACGTCCTCGGTCACGGCGATCCGCACCCAGCCGTGAGCGACGTTGTGCATCACGGCGTTGCGCACGAGGTTGCCCACCGCTTGGCGCGCGAGCATCGCGTCGCCCGCGGCGATGCCGACCGCCGGCGTCGTGATCGCCAGGTCGACTCCCGCGGCCTCGGCGTCGGGTCGGACCTCCGCCACGACGGAGGCAACCAGCCCGCCGATGTCGACCGCTTCGCGCGGGAGCTCGCCTCCGCGCGAGGCGCGAGCGAGTGCCAGGAGCGCCTCGGTGAGACGGATGGCGCGCTCGTTCGTGACCTCGAGACGGTGGACGAGCAGCGCCAGGTCCACGGAGTTCGGATCGGCCCGTGCGACCTCCAGCAGCGTGCGCATCGTCGCCAACGGCGTGCGCAGCTCGTGCGAGGCGTTGGCGGCGAAGCGCTGCTGCTCGTCCATCGTCTCGCCCACGCGCGCGAGCATGGCGTCGAACGTGTCGGCCAGATCGGTGAGCTCGTCGCGGGGCCCCGCGAGGTCGACGCGGCGGGACAGATCACCGTCGCGCACGGCTCGAGCGACTTCGGTGATGCGGGTGAGAGGGCGCAGCATCAGCCCCGCGACCATCCACCCGCCGGCGAGTCCGACGACCGCGAGACCGGCGACGGTCAGCCACGCATACCGGACGAACGCCTCCATCAGGTCGCGGCGGGCGGGCGTGAAAGCGCCGCTGTCCGAGGACAGGTTGCCCTCCGGGACGAAGCGCAGCACGAGGAAGCCCAGCGCGAACACCGCGACCCCGACGAGGACCACGAACGCGGCGTAGCTCAGGGTGAGCTTGACGCGCACGGACAGACCGGGTGCGCGCTCACGCATCGGCCGGGCCCATCCGGTAGCCGACGCCCGCCACCGTCTGGATGAGCCAGGGCTCGCCGAGGCGCTTGCGCAACGTCGAGATCGTGATCCGCACCGCGTTGGTGAAGGGATCGGCGTTCTCGTCCCACGCCCGCTCCAGCAGCGTCTCGGCACTGATCACCCCGCCCCCGGCCGCCATCAGCACCTCCAGCACCGCGAACTGCTTCCGGGTGAGCGAGACGTACCGGCCGTCGCGGTACACCTCGCGGCGGAACGGATCCAGCCGGATGCCGTGCTGCTCGAGCACGGGCGGGGCTCCGGCCGGGGGACGGCGGGCAAGGGCCCGCAGGCGCAGGACGAGCTCGCGCAGAGCGAAGGGTTTGGTGAGGTAGTCGTCGGCGCCGTTCTCGAAACCGGTGGCCTTGTCGTCGAGTCGATCGGCGGCGGTGAGCATCAGCACGCGGGGTGCGGAGGGACGCGTCGACAGGTGCCGGGCGATCTCGTCGCCGTTGGGCCCGGGGATGTCGCGATCCAGGACGACCACGTCGTACGCGGTGTAGCCCAGGAGCTCGAGGGCGGTGTCGCCGTCCCCGGCGATGTCGGCGGCGATGGCGTCGAGGCGGAGGCCGTCGCGGATCGCCTCGGCGAGGAAGGGCTCGTCCTCGACGATCAGCACGCGCATGTCGTCATCGTAGGCGGGCACGTGTATCGCGAGTGTAAGTAGCGTGGGGTCATGGCGACCCGACTGCTCCTCGTGGCCGACACCCACGTCCCGAAACGCGCGCGGGTGCTCCCCGCGGCGGTGCGTCGCGCGGCATCCGAGGTCGATCTCATCGTGCACGCGGGAGACTGGGTCGAGGCGGGCGTGCTCGACGAGCTGAGTGCCCTCGGGCCTGTCCTCGGTGTGTGGGGGAACAACGACGGCGACGACCTCCCCTCTCGGCTGCCCGAAGTGGCCCGAGCCGAGATCGAGGGCGTGCGGGTGGCGGTCGTGCACGAGACGGGCGCGGCCGCGGGGCGCGAGGCGCGGATGGATGCCGCGTTCCCCGACACCGATCTGCTCGTGTTCGGTCACAGCCACATCCCGTGGGACACGGTCACGCCGGGCGGTCTGCGGCTGCTGAACCCCGGTTCACCGACTGATCGTCGACGTCAACCGTCGTGCACGCTCATGACCGCCACACTCGTCGACGGCGGTGTCCACGACGTGCGTCTGCACGCGGTGTCGCGCGATCCGGGCGACTGACCGTCGCGCGGCGGCCCCGTATCGTCGGCATATCTCTGCCGGCATACGCCCGGGCAACGGCCCGCCCGGTCGACTGGGACCATGCCCTCCCCGTCGCACGTTCCCGTCCGCGCCGACCGTCACCGTCTCGTCTTCGCGGCGGTCGCCGGCGGCCTGATCCTGATCCTCCTCGCTGTCATCACGCTTCTGGCATCCACGACGGCGTCGTCGTTCACCGAGCGCGTCGTGGCGGGCGTGGCCTTCTCACCGACCGAGGCCGACGGCATGATCGACGCGGATGCGCCGCTCGGGGTCGAGGACGATACGCACCCCGCGATGACGGGCCTCGACCCTGTCCTGCGCGACGCCCTGCGCGCGGCGCAAGAGGCCGCGGAGGTCGACGGCATCGTCTTCGACGTCACGAGCGGGTGGCGCAGCGTCGACTACCAGCGCTGGCTCCTCGGCGACGCGATCCGCACCTACGGCAGCGAGGAGCTGGCGCGCGAGTACGTCGCTTCTCCCGAGGACTCCAGCCACGTCACCGGGCACGCGGTCGACATCGGATCGCTCGATGCGCAGCTGTGGCTCGGGGACCGCGGGCGGGAATGGGGACTCTGCCAGACGTACGCCAACGAGCGCTGGCATTTCGAGAAGGCGACGGAGGCCGGGGGAGAGTGTCCCACTCCGCACCCGGACGCCCGCGGCTGATCCGGCCGGTCGAACGACGACGCCGCCCCCGGGATCCGGAGGCGGCGTCGTCAGGCGAAGCGGGTGTCAGACACGCCGGGCCGCGGAGGTCATCGGGCACTCGAACGGGTCGCGGGCGGCGAGGCCCACGCGGTTCAGGTAGGCGATGACGATGCCGTAGGACTGCAGCAGCGTGGTCTCGACGTAGGGCACGTTGAGGGTCGCACAGTGCTCGCGGACGATCTCGCGGGCACGGCTCAGGTGCGGACGCGGCATGTTCGGGAACAGGTGGTGCTCGATCTGGTAGTTCAGGCCGCCCATGAGCCAGGTGGCCCACCAGCCGCCCGAGATGTTGCGGGAGGTGCGGACCTGCTTGCTGAAGAAGTCGAGCTTGGCGCCCGGCGCGATGACGGCCATGCCCTTGTGGTTCGGGGCGAAGGAGGCACCCATGTACACGCCGAACACCGCCAGCTGCACGCCCAGGAACGCGAAGGCCATCCCGATCGGGAGGAACACGAACACGGGAGCGACGAAGACGGCGAAGCGCAGCGCGATCAGGGCGAGCTCGGTCCAGCGGCCCTTGACCTCGCCGCGCGAGAGGAGGTGGCGGATCGCGAGGGCGTGGAGGTTGAGCCCCTCCAGCGTCAGCAGCGGGAAGAACAACCAGCCCTGGCGCAGCGTGATCCAGCGACGCAGGCCCCGCGCGGTGGCGGCATCCTCGTCGAGGAACGAGATCGTGTCGATCTCGATGTCGGGGTCTTTGCCCACGCGGTTGGGGTTGGCGTGGTGGCGGGTGTGCTTCGTCGCCCACCAGGACTGGCTCATGCCGACGATGCCGTTGCCGATCCACAGCGCCAGCCGGTCGTTGGCCCGCCCGGAGGCGAAGATCTGCCGGTGGTTGGCCTCGTGGGCGAGGAAGGCGACCTGGGTGAACAGGATGCCGAACGCGGCGGCGATCAAGAGCTGGAACCAGCTGTCGCCGAGGAGGACGAATCCGGTGATCGCGCCGCCGAAGCCGAGGACGATGGCGGTGCCGACGAGGGCGTAGAAGACACGGGTGCGGACGAGGAGTCCGCTCTCGCGAACGACCTGGGACAGCTCTGTGTAGGCCTTCGCGATCGGGGGGAATTCGGTGGTGCCGGCGTAAGTCTGACGAACGGGGCCGAGACGGGACTCGACGATGGTGGAGGCGATGAAGATGCTCCTCGAAGTGATGACCGTAGTCGGGAGCCGGAGCAGATGCCCGGGCTGAGGCTCACACTACGGGGGTGTCCATAAGGCCGTCGGTATACGACCCCATGCACGGCATACTCACCGGAAGTCGACACCTCTCGGACACTGCTTCATCGTTCGGCGGATACCGCATTGCGCGAACGACGAAGGCCGGGGCGTCGCCGTAGCGACACTCCCGGCCTCCGTTGAGGAGCGTGAGCTCAGAGGGGACGAATGTTCGCCGCCTGCATGCCCTTGGGGCCCTGCTCGGCGTCGAATTCGACCTTCTGTGCTTCCTGCAGCTCCTTGAAGCCATTGCCCTGGATCGCGCTGAAGTGCGCGAACAGGTCGGCCGAGCCGTCGTCGGGTGCGATGAACCCGTAGCCCTTCTCGGAGTTGAACCATTTCACGGTGCCAGTGGCCATCGTGTTCTTCCTTTTTCTTTTCGGGCCGCTGGTGCGGCCGTGGGCGCCGATCCGACGCGTGCGGATCGGACGGGGAGCACGCGACGCCGGGAGGGCGGTGCGTACGCGGTGGGCGTCGACGGCGGACTGGGCCTCGTCGACGGAATCATGGATGCCGAGATCTTCGCCGCGCGCACCCTGGGCCTCGAAGCCCTCGGGGATGGCGCCGACGAATCCGGCGTAGGAGGAATCGGCCATCGCGACGAAGACGTCGAGATCGGCCTGGCGCCACGACAGTGGCGGGGGAAGCAGAACAGACACAGAAGCTTTCAGCGCGAAGCGGGCGGCGGAGGAGCCGCATCGGCGCGACGCGCGCGGAGATGAGGGGGGAATTGCATCGGTCACGGCTCGGTGCCGTGCGCCCGGCATCTCAGCGATGAGGCGGACGTCGATGAAGCAAGTCCCAGAACGAATACTCCACGGTAGCACGGATGGCGCTCTCGGCACATCGTTCTTTTCGGCATCCAGTCGCGAGCAGATCTCCGTCGCGACGTCAACCGCTGGCGGGCGATCTGTCGAAGGGGTGGGCTGGGCGCCCCACCGGAAAGAGGAGGACCCCATGTCCGACGCCGTCGCCGAGCTCGAGAAGCTCAACGAGATCGTGAAGAAGTTCCGCTTCGCCATGCTCACCACTCGGGCCGAGGAAGGGGACCTGCACGCCCACCCGCTCACGGTCCAGGAGCGCGAGTCCGACGGGGATCTGTGGTTCATCGTCGGCACGCACGCCTCGGCCGTCGAGCACGTGCGACGCGATCCGAAGGTGGGTCTGTCGTTCAGCTCCGACGGGCTGTGGCTCTCACTCGCGGGCGAGGCCGAGGTGATCGACGACACTGCGATGTTGAAGGAACTGTGGTCGACGAGCGTCGAGGCCTGGTTCCCCGACGGCCCCGAATCGCCCGACATCACCCTGCTGAAGGTGTCGGCCCTGAGCGGAGAGTACTGGGGGAGCGCCGGCGGTCGCGTCGCGACGGCGATCGCCCTGGTGACATCCAAGGTCACCGGTGAACGACCCCGCGCCGAGAACGAGAAGTTCGACCTGCCCGGCTGAGCGAAGCGCCCGGGATCAGCCGCCGGAGGGGTTGTCCACGGGAGCGCCATCGTCGTCGGTGCCATCGGGGATGTGTGGCGCATCGGCTGTCTCCAGCTCATCGGGCTGATCGGCGGTGTCGGGGGTGCTGTCGGGTGTAGACGTCATGGCATCCACCCGATCAGAGCTGCCCGCTCCGCGCACGACCCTTGCGTGAGAGCACTCGGTGTGCTGTCCGCAAGCCCCCGATCCGCCGGGGTGTGCGCTGACAGCATGACGCCATGGCACGACCCCCGTTGCGCACGAAGCCCTGCGCCTTTTGCGGCAGACCCTTCTCGGATCGCAAGCGCTGGAGCGGGCGCGATCAGTGGGACGAAGTCCTCTACTGCTCGCGCGGATGCCGAGCGAAAGCGGCCGCAGAGCGGCGGCGCGCATGAAGGCCGCGCTCATCCTCGCGACGCAGCAGTTCTCCGCTCACCCCGCGTTCTCGGACGCGGACGTCGAGGAGTTCTTCTTCATCGAGTCCGGTCCGCGGTTCGCGAAACTGCCGTACCACCGGCACAAGATCGTCCTGCTGGTGTCGGCCATGCGGCACACGGCGGCGCGGCTCGAGGCGGAGGGGCGCACCGTGCAACGCGTCGGGCTGGGCGACGACCTCACGTTCGCGGACGCCCTGGCCGGACTGCTCACCGCGCACGGGGTCGACGAGCTGACGTGGATGAGCGATCCGAACCGCCCCGTCGACGACCGCATCGGGCGTCTGTGCGCGGAACTCGGGGTCGAGACCAATATCCTCCCCGACGCTCTCTTCCACACCCCCGAGGACGATCTCGACGAGTGGTTCGCGGAGCATCCCACGCCGCTCATGGAGGACTTTTACCACTGGCAGCGTCGGCGCACCGGCATCCTGATGGAGGGGAGAAAGCCCGCGGGGAGGCGGTGGAACTTCGACGCCGACAATCGCAAGCCGCTGCCCAAGAAGGGACTCGACGTCCCCGCGCTTCCGCGCCCGGAGCGCGACGAGATCACCGAGGCCGTGATCGCCGAGGTCGACGAGCGCTTCCCCGACCACCCGGGGAAGGCCACCGATTTCTGGCTGCCGGTCACGCCCGCGGACGCGCGCGCATGGCTCGACGTGTTCGTCGCCGAGCGCCTCGGCGACTTCGGGCGGTACGAGGACGCGATGAAGTCCGACGAGCCGTTCCTCTTCCACGCGGTGATCTCCCCGATGCTCAACATCGGTCTGCTCACCGTCGACGAGGTCATCGCCGCCGTTACTCGCACGGATGCACCGCTGGCATCCGTCGAGGGGTTCGTGCGGCAGGTGATCGGCTGGCGGGAGTACATGCGCGGCATGTACCGGGCGCACCCGAAGCTCGAGCACGTGAACGCGCTGCACCTCGAGAGGCGCGTGGAGGACTACTGGTACTCGGGGGAGGGGATCCCGGATGACCTGCCGATCCCGGTGCGCACCGTTCTCGAACGCGTCCACCGGTGGGGGTACGCGCACCACATCGAGCGGCTGATGGTGCTCGGCAACTGGTTCCTGCTGCAGGGCTACGCGCCGCGCGAGGTGAACCGCTGGTTCCTCGCGCTGTTCGTCGATGCGTACGACTGGGTCATGGTCCCCAACGTGATGGGCATGAGCCAGTACGCCGACGGCGGATTCGTCGCGACCAAGCCCTATGTCTCGGGCGGGGCGTACCTGCAGAAGATGGGCTCGTGGTGGACGTCGGCTCAGGATGCCAAGGACTCGGTGTTCACCGAGGCGTACTGGGCGTTCCTCGAACGCCACGAAGACACCCTCGCCGGCAACCACCGGCTGTCCCTGCCGCTCGCCCAGATGCGCACCCGGAGGGACGCGGCATCCGCTGAGCCGAACACGGGGCGTACGCCGTCGGGACGCCGAACGCAACCCGTCGAAGGGCAGAGGGAGCGCACGTAGCGTCGGAGGACCCGGCCGAATCGACGTGAGGAGCGCCATGACCACCCCCACCACAGCGAACAACGGAGCGCCCGTCGCCAGCGACGAGCATTCCCAGAGTGTCGGAGCTGACGGCTCCATCGCCCTGACCGACCACTACCTCATCGAGAAGCTCGCGCAGTTCAACCGCGAGCGCGTGCCCGAGCGCGTCGTGCACGCCAAGGGCGGCGGGGCGTTCGGCACCTTCCGCACCACCGGCGACGTGTCGGCCTACACGCGCGCGGCGCTGTTCCAGCCGGGGGTGGAGACCGAGATGCTCGCGCGCTTCTCGTCGGTGGCCGGCGAGCAGGGCAGCCCCGACACGTGGCGCGACCCGCGTGGATTCTCGCTGAAGTTCTACACGACCGAGGGCAATTACGACCTCGTCGGCAACAACACTCCCGTCTTCTTCGTGAAGGACGGCATCAAGTTCCCGGACTTCATCCGCTCGCAGAAGCGCCTCCCCGGCAGCCACCTGCGCGACAACACGATGCAGTGGGACTTCTGGACCCTCTCGCCCGAGAGCGCGCACCAGGTGACGTGGCTCATGGGCGACCGTGGCATCCCGGCCTCGTGGCGCCACATGAACGGGTACGGCTCGCACACGTACCAGTGGATCAACGCCGACGGCGAGCGCTTCTGGGTGAAGTACCACTTCCACACCGACCAGGGGCCCAAGACGCTCACGCAGGACGAGGCGGACCTCATCGCCGGTCAGGACGCGGACTTCCACATCCGCGACCTGTACGCCGCGATCGAGCGGAGCGAGTTCCCCACGTGGACGCTCAAGGTGCAGATCATGCCGTACGAGGATGCCAAGACCTACCGCTTCAACCCGTTCGACCTGACGAAGGTGTGGCCGCACAGCGACTACCCCGAGATCGAGGTCGGCACGATGGAGCTCAACCGCAACCCGGGCAACTACTTCGCCGAGATCGAGCAGGCGGCGTTCGAACCGTCGAACTTCGTGCCCGGCATCGACGGCAGCCCCGACAAGATGCTGCAGGCCCGCATCTTCAGCTACGCCGACGCGCACCGCTACCGCGTGGGGACGAACTACCAGCAGCTGCCGGTGAACCGTCCGCACACCGAGGTGCACTCGTATTCCAAGGAGGGCGCGATGCGGTACGAGTACAACCCTCCCGAGGTGCCGGTGTATGCGCCGAACTCGGCCGGCGGCCCCGCGGCCGACCCGCGGCGCACGGGCGATGGCGGCTGGCAGAGCGACGGCGAACTCGTCCGCTCGGCGGCGACCCTGCACCCTGAGGACGACGACTTCGGTCAGCCCGGGACGCTCGTGCGCGACGTGATGTCGGCCGAGGAGCGCGACCGTCTCGTCGAGACGGTCGCCGGCCACGTCGGGGGAGTCACTCGCACCGAGGTGCGCGAGCGGGCCGTCCAGTACTGGAAGAACGTGGATGCCGAGGTCGGCTCCCGCATCGAGGCGGCGCTGCCGCCGCTCGAGGAGTCGACCGCCGCAGGCGAGCAGCTCAGCGAGCCGAACCCCGACGGCGACCTCGTGGGTCGCGACGTCGCTGGCCGCATCTGACACAGTCCCGGAGCGACCCCGCGGTCAGAGCGCCGCGCGGTCGCTCCGGGTCAGCCGGATCCGGGATGCCAGGATGCCGACCACGAGAGCCCCGATCCCGCCCGCGGCCATGTCGCCGATCGTGTCGTCGTACGTGACGAAGATGCTGTCCGTGATGAAGCGGTAGCCGAACCACTCCACCATCTCCCACACGGCGCTGAGGGCGAGCCCCGCGATCGTCGCCACGACGATCGGGGTCCGGCGACGACCGGTCGGCGCGACGACGCCGGAGTCCTCGAGGACGATCAGGGCGACGGCGGCGAGCACGCCCGTGCACGCGGCATGCACGACGAGGTCCCATCCCGTCCACGCTCGGTACAGGTCGAGGACGTTGCTCCCCGCCGCGACGAACACCGTGACGCACGTCACGAGGTCCAGGCCGGAGCGCAGCCCCAGCATGCGCGAGAGCATGACGGCGGGGAGTGCCATGGACAGCACCGCGGTGTCGGTGGCCGGCAGTGCGAACAGCGACGCGAGGACGATGAGGATCGCGACGGCGCGCACGACATCCGCGGTCCACTCGACGGGGGTGCGCGGTGGCCGCTTGAGGTTGGCGTACATCGCGACGATCATCGGCTCTCCGCCTCCACCGGGATGCGCACGACGGCCTGCACCGGCAGGTGGTCGGACGGCCAGCTCGTCCCCGTCGGACGGGGGTCGATACCCGCCCCGCGCACGCCCACGTCGCGGGTTGTGAGGATCGCATCGATACGGCGGGCGCCGAGCTTCGGTCGACGGTAGTTGTTGAACGTGCCCCATTCGGCGGTGCGGCGGACCGGGGTGTACGCCCAGGTGTCGACCAGCCGGCCCTCGTCGAACATGTCGGCCAGCTCGGCCGAACGCACGTGGGCATTGATGTCGGCGGTGAACACCAACGGAGCGCTCTCGCCGGCGGCGACGTCGTTCAGCCAGCGCGCCGAGTGCCGTCGGGCGCGGCGCGAGAACGCGTCGAAATGCGTGTTCACGAACACGAAGCGCGCCGAGGTGGCGCGGTCGCGCATCCGAGCGATCACCGCGATGCGGGGGATCGTGTTTCCCCAGCCCGTGGACCCGGGAACGTCGGGGGTGTCGGAGAGAGCAATCTGCTCCCAGTCCTCGACCTCCAGCCGGTCGCGGTTGTAGAAGATCGGTGTGCCCTCGCCACCCCGGTCGCGCCCGCGGCCGAGCCCGACACGCCCGTAGGTCGAGCCGAGAGACTCCTGCACCCACCGCGCCTGGTCGGGCATTGCCTCCTGCGAGCCGAGCAGGTGCGGACGATTCGCGCCGAGGAACGTGCGCAGGCGCTGCTTGCGCAGGCCCCAGCGATCGGCGGGCGGCCACGTCATCCGCTCGAACCGGCGACGCACGTTGAAGCTCATCACGTGCAGGTCGGGGGCAGAGACGTTCGGGAAGAGCACGGCCGCCATCAGCGGCGCCGGCCCAGGCGTCGCGCCCACCGCAGGGGCGGGATCTCGCGCGGCCAGTGCGCGAACACGGTGCCCATCCCGCGGGAGAAGCTCTTCGCGAACCGTCGCGGTCGCACCGTGCGGGAGGAGACGCGCATGTGCCGTCCCGAGACGATACGGATCCGGTGGTCTTCGCCGAGGTGGAACGCCAGGTCGAGGTCGTCGTGCAGGCGGGGATCGAGGTGCACACGATCGCGCACGCTCTCCCACGCCGCCCGCCGGAACGCCATGTTGGAGCCCCACAGAGGGGCGTGACCGAGCGCCGGGTACGCGAACGCGGTGTAGGTGCCGAGGAACGCCCACGCCATCGGCCGACGCTGCCTCTCGGGGCCGTCGTGGAACACGGCGCCGGCGGTGACGGCATCCACTTCCGGGTCGGCGAGGGCCTCGACCATGCTCGCGATCCACCCGGGGGCCGGGAGGCTGTCGGCGTCCAGCCGGAGGATCAGGTCGCCCTGCGCGGCGTCGTATCCGGTCGCGGCGGCGGCGGGGATGCCGCGCTCGCCGCAGAAC
Organism: Microbacterium sp. Bi128; assembly: GCF_918698205.1. Taxonomy (NCBI): domain Bacteria; kingdom Bacillati; phylum Actinomycetota; class Actinomycetes; order Micrococcales; family Microbacteriaceae; genus Microbacterium; species Microbacterium sp. Bi128. The sequence continues at coordinate 11,711 of NZ_CAKKMM010000011.1, forward strand.
ACCACACGGGCACCCGTCGCTCGCGCGACGGCGGCACTGTCGTCGGTGGAGGCGTTGTCGACCACGACGATCTCGTCGGCGGGGCGCGATTGCGCGGCGAGCGCCCGCAGGCAAGCGGCGAGGGGGACGGCGTCGTCGCGAACGGGGATCACGACCGACACGGTGGGATCTTGGGGCACGGATCCTCCAGGGGGACGGTCCTGCCACGTTAGCGACAGCGGCGGCGGGCTCGGACCGCCTTGCGCTCTGCGTACCCTGGATGCCATGGCATCCGCGGCATCCGTCCTCAACGTCTCGGCGTATCTGTTCACGCGGATCGACGACCCCGCGGTGCTGCGTCCCGTCCTGAAGGAACGCGCCGCGGCGGCGGGGCTGCGCGGGACGATCCTGCTCGCCGAGGAGGGCATCAACCTCTTCCTCGCGGGCGAGGCCTCCGGTGTCCGCGGGTTCGTCGACGAGCTGCGCGCGGATGCCCGCTTCGCGGAGCTGACCACGAAGGAGAGCTGGTCGGATGCCGTGCCCTTCGGCAAGCTCCTGGTGAAGGTCAAGCGCGAGATCATCCGCATGGATCGCCCCGAGGTGCGCCCGCAGGACGGCCGCGCGCCCGCTGTGTCGCCCGCAACGCTGCGTCGGTGGCTCGACCGGGGCGTCGACGACGAGGGTCGCGAGGTCGTCCTCGTCGACACCCGCAACGCGTTCGAGGTCGACTACGGCACGTTCGCGGGCGCCAAGGACTGGCGCATCGAGCGCTTCACCCAGTTCCCGGATGCCGCGAGCGCCCACCGCGACGAGCTCGCGGGCAAGACCGTCGTGAGCTTCTGCACGGGCGGCATCCGATGCGAGAAGGCGGCTCTGTACCTCCGCGACGAAGGGCTCGACGCGTACCAGCTCGACGGCGGCATCCTCGGCTGGTTCGCCGACCAGGGCGGCGCGCACTGGGACGGCGACTGCTTCGTCTTCGACGAGCGCGAGGCCGTCGATGCGGGGCTGTCGGCGCGGGCTAGCCTCGAGGCATGACCTCGCTGACCGATGGCGCCGAGCTGCGCCGCGCCCGCTCGGGCGACGAGCCCGGCATCCTCGCGTGCATCCAGGCGCTCGCCGACTACGAACGTGAACCGGATGCCGTGGACAACACGGTCGACATGCTCACCGAGACGCTCTTCGGCGATGACCCTCGCGCGTTCGCCTTCGTCGTCGACGGCGGGGAGGGCGAGATCCGCGCCATCGCGATCTGGTTCCTCACCTATTCGACCTGGACCGGACGCCACGGCATCTGGCTCGAAGACCTCTACGTGCACGAGCAGTACCGCTCGAACGGGTACGGCGTCGCGCTGCTGTCGGCGCTCGCCGCAGAGTGCCTCGAGCGCGGCTATCCGCGGCTGGAGTGGACGGTGCTCGACTGGAACGAACCCGCGATCGGCTTCTACCGTGCCCTCGGTGCGGAGGCGATGGAGGAGTGGACCACGCGGCGCGTCACGGGCTCGGCGCTCGAGGCCCTGGCGGGTCGCTGAGCGACGACTCGATGCGCGAGAGCGAGAGCGTCAGGAAGGGCAGGCTGTCCCGCGGGAGCACCGTGGTGCAGACGACGTGTTCGTTCACGCGGAAGCCGACGGCGTAGACGAACGGGTCGGTGTCGATGTGCCGGGCGGGGCGGTCCTCGCCGTCTACGGTGACCGAGGAATCGGTCACCGCGCCCTGCGCGCGCGCCGGAGGAGGAACCAGGCGATCCGCCCGGCGGCGAGGAGCTTTCGCAGGCGGCCGGGGCGACGGACCGTGCCGAACGCGGTGCGATCGGGGGCGTCCGCAAGCCGGCGCTGCAGCGCCCGGAAGCTGTCGACCTGACGGGCGAGGAGGTCGAGGTCGACCCCGGCGTGCGCCGTCTCGGCCAAGAGCGACGCGGGCCCGGTCACGAGCGCGATCGCCGGGATGCCCTTCTCGAACAGGGGTTCGCCCTCGCCGAGGTGGATGAGCGCGCCGGGTTTCACGGGGGCGGCATCCCTCCACTCCGCGCGAACGAGCGCGTCGAACTCGCGGGTGGTCGCGTACAGGAGCTCGGGCTCGGCCGCGTCGGTGCGGTCGTCCGTCCCGGGGGCTTCGTCCCGTCGACGCTTCGCCCCGAGGTGCTCGATGACGAGGCCCGCAACGGCGGTCGGGCCGTCGGCATCCGGCGACCAGAGTTCGGGGTGGGCGTCGAGCCAGGCTGTCGTGGCCTGTCCGTGCTCCGTCACCGCCGGGATACGCAGGTGCCCGGCAACGAGGACGAACACGAGCGTGCGATCGTGGGGGATCGTGGCGGCATCCCGGGCGAGCGCCAACAGGCCGATGAAGCCGTTCTCCTCGACCGCGTTGCCGCCGTCGCTGTGCGTCACGACCAGGACGCTCTCGTCGACGTGGGGACCCGTGCCCGGCGACACCGCCCACACGGTGTCCATCGACGCGTCCGGGTGACGGGTGGCATCCAGGACGAGGGTCGCTCGCGCACCCCGGCGTGCGGCCGCCACGACGCGGTCGCCCGCGGACTCGGGCACCCAGACGGCCGGAAGACCCTGGTGGGGGCGGGTGAAGGGCAGGTACTGCCCGCGGGCCTCGTGGTCGGCCAGGCCCCGCCACACCGCGATCACCCCGAGGACTCCCGCCTCGCGCGCCGCCGTGAGGTCGGTGCCGGCAAGCTCCGACGAGATGACGGGGTTCGCCACGGCGTCGAAGGGGAGTCGTCCGTCCCACGAATTCAGAAGCAAGGATGCCGGGGCCTCGACGTTGTCGACCTCGATGACGGCGATCCGACCCGCAGCCGACGCCCAGGTCTTCCGTCGCCCCGCCAGCAGCATGAGGGGAGCGGTGGTGCCCGTCGGCCCGGTCTCGCCGGAGTAGGGCCACGCCGAGGACACCTCGACCCGGGTCTCGTCGATCGTGAGCGACACGGCATCCTCCGCGGCATCCCACCGTTCGAAGGTGTGCGTGTCGCGCTCCACCCGGTACCCGAGGGCGGTGAGTTCGGTGGCGACTTCGTCGATCAGCATCCGGTGGGCATCGTTCCCCGAGCGTCGGGGCCCGAGCGTGTTGAGCCGGTCGATCCACCGCTGCGGGGTCTCGCGCTCAGGCACGGCCCCACTCCGGCTGCGGGTACTCGCTCGCGGGAGGGGCCACGGACAGGACGGCGATCAGACCGGCGAGCACGACGGCGGCACCGAGCGCCAGCGCGATCCCCACGACGACGCGGCGGCCCCGGCCAGGCCTCGAGCCGCGAAGTCCGACGAGCGCTGCGCCGATGAGCCCGACGATCCAGATCCCGAGTCCCGCGGCACCCATGGCTATGCCGATGGCCCGCTCGGAATCGTCCGAGTCCGAGTACGGGATGACGGTGATCCCGGGGCCGACCAAGGTCAGACCGGACGCGCCGATCATGAGGACGCCGAACAGTCCCGCGAGAGTCGCCGCGATGGTGAGGGCGAGGGCCCCGGTGATCCGCATGCTCCCATCTTGACGGGTGGGACCCGCCGGTTCACCGCGACAGGTCGTGCAGCACAGCCTCCGCCGCCCGCTGCCCCGACACGAGCGCACCTTGGATCGAGGCGGTATCGCGGTGGTCGCCCGCGACGTAGCGGCCGTCGCCGAGGCGCACCGGGCGGCGCAGATGCAGCGGCGGCTCCTGCGCGGGAAGGGCTCCCGCGATGTCGTCGCGGCGGAGCAACCGCCACGCACGCGTATCGGCCTCCCACACCTCGGTGAGCTGCCGACGGACGTCGGCCTCGGTCGCGTCCGACGGCAGCACGCACGCCGCCTGGATGAGGTGATGCCCGCGCGGCGCGTACGTGGGAGCGGTGTTCGTCATCACCGCGGTATTGACGATCGGTCCGCGGCGGCGCCCGTCGACGCGCAGCGCCGCGTCCGCCGAGGGCGCCTCGTCGGCGGCGAACCACCACGTCTGCAGGCCGCGAGCGCGGGGGAGCGGCACGTCGAGCCCGGATGCCAGGCCCGTGGCGATCACGACGGCCCGGGCCTCGACGGCATCCGTCCCCTCGATCTCGACGCTCCATCCCGTGCCGCGGCGCCGGGTCACGGTGGCGCGGTGGGAGAGGCGGATGCCGGCTCCCGCACGCCGTGCGGTGTCGGCGAGCTGTGCGGGGAGGGCGCCGATGCCCGCCGCCGGAACGCCCGGGCGGCCGAGAGCGAAGCTGCGGATCAGGAGCCGGACGAACGCGTCGGAGGTCTCCTGCCGGTCGTCGGCGAGCACGCCCGCGAGGAACGGTTCCAGCACGCTCTCGCGCAGCGGGCCGCGCACCCCCGCGCGATCCCACGCCTCGTCGAGGCTCCGATCGGGGCCGGTCTTCGCGGCGCGGGCCGACAGGATCACCGGCGCCGCCCACCGCGCGAGGGCAACGGCATCCGTCGGTCGGACGAGACCGCTCGACAGCGTCGAGGGAATCGACCCCGGATGCCGGAGGGGGTGCGCGAGCCGCGCGACCCGGTCGGCGAGCTTCACCCCGACGGCCACGGGGAACCGCCGCAGAGCGAGCGCACCGACGTCGACCCACCGCCGGATCGCCGGGTAGGCGGGATTGAGCACGTGGAAGCCGCGGTCGAGGCGAAAGCCGTCGACGATGTCCGTGCGCTCGCGCCCGCCCACGGCGTCTCCCGCCTCCAGCACGACGACGTCGCGGCCGGCCTCGGCCAGGCGGGTGGCGCAACGAAGGCCCGCGAGTCCCGCCCCGATCACGATGACGTCGTATGCGCTCATGGTTCCAGGGTAGGTAGCGCCCTTGGCCGGGCAGGGGGGATTGCGGCTGCTCGGCTCAGTGCCTCGATCGCGTCGGCCCGGTCCGTCACGGGCCGACGGCCGTCGAGTTCCACGCTCCCCGCGCGCGCCGCCCGCTAGGGTGGCCGCATGCGTATGCGATCCCGGGGGCGGGGGCCCTCCGTCATCGCCGGGCTGCTCCTCGCCGGTGTTCTTTCCGGTTGCGCCACGGCGCCAGGCGGCGCTGATCCCTCACCGACCCGGGTCGGACCGCCGCCCGCGTCCGAGGGATCGGTCGTCTCTCCCGCGGTGGATCCCGCTGCGCTCCAGCGCGCACGGGCGTGGCTGGATGCCGCGGTCGTTCCGGACGGTGCGGTCGAGGTCGAGGCGGACACCGTCGCGTCCGTGTTCTCCTCGTACCAGGGTTGGCCGTGTCGTCCCGTCGCCGAGCTGACCGGGTACTGGCGGCTCCCGGATGCCGACCTGGCCGATACCGCGACGTGGATCGCGGCGCACCCGACTCCCGGCCTGACCGTGCCGTTCGTGCCGAACTACCCGGCCGGAGCCACCGGAGAGCTGAATGTCGGTCAACTCCCGACACCGGACAGCCAGGAGGGCATCGTGTTCAGCGTCGCGCCCGGGCTCGACGGAGATCTCGCCATCCGCGCGCAGGTCGCGGCGCTCGCCGAGTCGGCGACGTGTGCCGACCCCGGGCCCGGTGCACGCTGGGGCGCGCCCGGACAGGGCTGACCCGACGAAGGGTCGACGCGCCGAGGTTGACTTCGAGTGCGCTCGAACTCCTAGCCTGCAGGTGTGGCAGAGGAAGACACGGGTCTCACGGTCGCGCAGATGAGCGTGGCGACCGGGGTGACGGCGCACACACTGCGCTATTACGAGCGGGTGGGGCTGGTTCGACCCGTCGCCCGGAGCTCGGGCAACCAGCGGCGGTACTCCGCCGCGGACGTGGAGTGGGTGCGGTTCCTCCTCCGGCTCCGTGAGACGGGGATGCCGATCGCGCGAATGCGCGAATACGCCGCGCTTCGTGAGCAGGGGCCCGCCACGACGGAACCGCGTCTGCGGCTGCTAGAGGCGCACCAGGCGGGTCTGCGTGAGCAGATCGCCCGGCTGCACGCCCACGAGACGGCGCTGGTCGAGAAGATCTCGACCTACCGGGACGACTTCGCCGCGATCGACGCCTCGACAGAACGGAACAACGGATGACCGAGACGACGGAACGACAGCAGAGGTTCGCCCGGGGCAAAGAGGTTCTCGACGCGGTCGACGGGGCCGCCGGTGCGAACGTCATCGACGCGCTCGCCGAGGTCGCGCCCGAGCTCGGCCACCAGGTGGTCGCGTGGGGCTTCGGGGAGATCTACTCCCGGTCGGGACTGGAGCCCCGGGACCGACAGCTGGTGACCCTCGGGATGCTCACCGCACTCGGCGGCTGCGAACCGCAACTCGACGTCCACATCAACGCCGCGTTGAACGTCGGTCTCACCCCGGAACAGATCGTCGAGGCGTTGCTGCACAGCGCCGTCTATTGCGGCTTCCCCCGCGCGCTGAACGCGACGTTCGTCGCCAAGAAGGTCTTCGCCGAGCGCGGACTGCTGCCGGTGGGCTAGCGGCCGCTCCCGTTCCCTAGCGCCGCGCGCGCGAGGTCGAGCGCATCGGAGGCCTCGAGTCCGAGGTCGCGCATCGCGCGGGCGAACTCGGCGGCGGCCGCGGCAGCGCGCTCCCGCGTGGCATCCGTTCCGGCCGAGACGAACGTCCCCGCGCGGCCCCGGGTCTCGACGAAGCGCGCCTCTTCGAGTTCCTTGTAGACGCGCGCGACGGTGTTCGCCGCGAGGCCCAGGTCGGTCGCGAGCGCGCGGACCGGGGGGAGTCGTGTCCCGGTCGGCAGCGCGCCGCTGGCGATCATCGCGATGATCTGAACCCGCACTTGCGCGAACGGGGGAGTCGTCGACGCGGGGTCCACTCGGATGTCCATGGTGCCGCCACCGTATCAACCGCCGCCCGCGCAGCGGGCAACGGAAAGGGCCCGGATGCCATGGCATCCGGGCCCTCGTCCGAGACTTACGCGGTCGCGTCCTCGCGCTGGGGCAGCACCCAGCCGGGCCGCACGAAGTGGCACGTGTAGCCGTTCGGGATGCGGATCAGGTAGTCCTGGTGCTCGGGCTCGGCCTCCCAGAAGGGGGCCTCGGCCTCGATCGTGGTGACGACCTTCGCGGGCCAGATGCCCGACGCGTCGACATCGGCGATCGTGTCGCGGGCGACCTGCTCCTGCTCGGGCGAGAGCGGGAAGATCGCCGAGCGGTAGCTCGTGCCGATGTCGTTGCCCTGACGGTTCAGGGTCGACGGGTCGTGGATCTGGAAGAAGAATGCCAGGATGTCGCGGTAGCTCGTCTTCGTGGGGTCGAAGACGATCTCGACCGCCTCGGCGTGGCCGGGGTGGTTGCGGTACGTCGCGTGGTCGTTCGTACCGCCGGTGTAGCCGACGCGCGTGTCGAGCACGCCGGGCTGGCGGCGGATGAGGTCCTCGACGCCCCAGAAGCAGCCGCCCGCGAGGACGGCGGTCTCGGTGCCGGGGCGGCGGGTGATCTCGCCGGTGTCGGTGGGTCCGCTGGTCATGGTGTGGCTCCTTTTACGATCGCGGTGGGAGAAGAGGGAGAAGAGGTTCACGACGCACGACTCTCGCGGAAGAGGGCCAGATAGGCGCCGTAGCCCTGAGCCTCGAGCTCGCTCACGGGCACGAACCGGAGCGCGGCCGAGTTCATGCAGTATCTCAGCCCGCCGGCCTGGCGGGGGCCGTCGTCGAAGACGTGACCGAGGTGACTGTCGGCCCCGCTCGAGCGCACCTCGGTGCGGCTCATCCAGAGCGTGCGGTCGGTCTTCTCCACGACGGCGGTGTCGTCGATGGGCTTGGTGAAGCTCGGCCAGCCCGATCCGCTGTCGAACTTGTCGGTCGAGGCGAACAGCGGCTGCCCCGACACGACGTCGACGTAGATCCCTGCCTCGTGGTTGTCCCAGTACTCGTTGCGGAACGGCGGCTCCGTCGCGTCGTCCTGCGTGACGGCGAACTGGCGGTCGGTGAGGCGCCCGAGGGCGGCCGACGTCTTCCGGTACTCCGTGGTCACGGTGTGCATCCTTTCGCGTGCGATGCCCGGTACGGGCATCAGTGGGAAGAACGTCCGACCTGGCCGATTTGGTCCCGTGGGACTGGGAGCGGGCTGTGAGTTCTCGCGCGCGGGGGATACCGGGGGCAAGGCCGCACGTTTGTCCGGGGGAGCGGGCTAACGTGGCCAGCCGTCGTCGCTTGCGACACCCATTCCGCCAGGAGGACTCATGCCCCGCACGATCGTGATCACCGGAGCCAGCGATGGGATCGGTGCGGCCGCCGCCCGCCAACTCCACGAGATCGGAGAGGACGTCGTCGTCGTCGGCCGAAACCCCGACAAGACGCGCCGCGTCGCGGACGCGCTGGGGGTTCGCTCGTTCGTCGCCGATTTCTCCGATCTCGCCCAGGTGCGAGAGCTCGCGGCATCCCTCGCGGCGGAATTCCCGCGCATCGATGTGCTCGCCAACAACGCCGGCGGGATCTTCGCGGAGCGCGCGCTCACGACCGACGGCTTCGAGGTCACGTTCCAGGTGAACCACCTCGCGCCGTTCCTCCTCACGAACCTGCTGCGCGAAACACTCATCGCTTCGCGGGCGTCGGTCATCCAGACCTCGAGTGCGGCGGCGCGTCTGTTCTCGCGCTTCGACATCGACGACCTCCAGGGGGAGCGTCGATACTCCGCCTCGGCCGCGTACGGCAATGCCAAGCTCGCCAACGTTCTGTTCACGAAGGAACTGAACCGGCGCTTCGGCGACGCCGGGCTCTCGTCCGTCGCCTACCACCCCGGGGTCATCGCCTCGAGCTTCGGGTCGACCTCCAGCGGGTCGTGGAAGTTCCTCTACGGCGGAGCTCTGGCCGAGCGCTTCCTGCCCTCGACCGACGTCGGTGGTGCGCGTTTGACGTGGCTCGCTCTCGGCAAGCCGGGGGTCGACTGGCAGCCGGGCGGCTTCTACGCCAACAACAAGCCCGCGAAGACCCACCGACGGGCCGACGACCCCGCGCTGGCGCGCCTGCTGTGGGACCGCAGCGCCGAGCTGGCCGGCCTCGACGCGTAGCGGGCCGCCCGTTCGCCGGGCGAAGATCCGGGATGCCGCTGTCTCGGCGTCGGCAGGTCGAGATCCGCCGCGGTCCAGGTCACCGGGCGTTCGCGCGCGGGGGCTCGACCGTCCATCCCAGCCGCTCCAGAGCGCTGTGCAGCCGACGCGCCTGCGCCCAGGCGATCTCGCGCGATGCGTCGGAGCAGACGTCGATCGCGAAGGGCGGGGGATCGGCGAACTTGGGGATCTCGACCTCCGCCCAGGCGTGGGGCGCGAGCCAGACGAGCGGGCGGGGTGTTCCGGCATTGTCGACCGCTCCGTCGGCCGCGAAGGCGATCACGTCGAGGGCGTCGATCTTGGTGATGGGCATGTCGACGACGAGGGTCACGGCGTGGAGTCTTTCGGTCATCGGGCACCTCCCGCGTTCATCCTCACATGTCGCACGACGCTGGGGGCGGCGAGCGGCGACCTCGGCGAGAGCCGCCTCTCGCGCCCGTTTCCCCCGCGCGGGTTCCGCCCTCGCGCGTGACCCGTCCGACTACCCTCGATCCATGCCCTCGCCCCGCACCGAACTGCGCGCGCTCGTCGACGGCGCGACGGACGAGATGTTCGCCGACCTCCGTGCCCTGCCGGTTGCGGACGGTGCCCGGGCCGCCGCCGTCCTGATCCTGTTCGGCACCCTCGACGCGGTCCCCAGCTCGCACTCCGCCCGCGCGGTGCCGCGCGATCTGGATGTCCTGCTGCTCTCCCGCGCCGCCACTCTGCGAGCGCATCCGGGGCAAGTGGCCTTCCCCGGAGGCCGCGTCGACGCGGGGGACTCCGGACCCGTCGCTGCGGCGCTCCGCGAAGCGAACGAGGAGACGGGACTCGATCCGGCGGGAGTGGAGGTCATCGGCACACTGCCGCGCGTGCCGCTGGCGTACTCGCGACACCTGGTGTCCCCGGTCGTCGGGTGGTGGGATCGGCCGTCTCCGGTGCGCGCGGTCGATGCCGCCGAATCCGCCGCCGTGTTCCGCGCCCCCGTCGCCGACCTCCTCGACCCGGCGCGCCGCGGAGTGACCAGCATCCACCGCGACGGACGGACCTGGCGCGGCCCGGCCTTCCTCGTGCCGCACGCGACGGGGACCCATGTCGTGTGGGGGTTCACGGCGATGTTGCTCGACGGGATGTTCGACCGGCTCGGGTGGACGGAGCCGTGGGACGGAGCGCGCGAGATCGCGCTCCCGACCGTGGGCACGGTTCCTCCCGAGGGGTCGATCGCTTAGCGGTTTCCCCTTCGTTCGTCATCCCGCCCTCGTCCGTCCGCTCGGGTCGCTACCGTGGGGTACGTGACTGCGCCCGTTGATCCCACCACCACCTCCGCCTGGACCCGCCTCACGGCTCTGCGCGAGAGCTTCGACCCCGATCTGCGCGCGTGGTTCGCCGCCGATCCCGATCGCGTCGAGAGCCTCACGCGCACGGTCGGCGATCTCCACGTCGACCTGTCGAAGAACCTCATCACCACCGACGTCCTCGAGGCCCTCGTCGCCCTCGCCGACGAGACGGGAGTGCGCGAGCGCTTCGCCGACATGCTGCGCGGCGTCCACCTCAACACGAGCGAAGACCGTGCGGTCCTGCACACGGCCCTGCGTCGCCCCGCGGACGCCGCACCCGCACTCCACGTCGACGGACAGGACGTCGATCACGACGTCCAAGCCGTTCTCGACGCGATGTCGACCTTCGCCGACCGGGTCCGCTCGGGCGAGTGGCAGGGCGTGACGGGCAAGAAGGTCACGCACGTGGTCAACATCGGCATCGGCGGATCGGACCTCGGTCCTGTGATGGTCTACGAGGCACTCAAGCCGCTCGCCGACGCCGGTATCCAGGCGCGTTTCGTCAGCAACATCGACCCGACGGACATCGCCGAGAAGACCGCCGACCTCGACCCCGAGACGACGCTGTTCATCGTCGCGTCCAAGACCTTCACCACGCTCGAGACCCTGACCAACGCCCGGCTCGCCCGAGACTGGCTGTGGGCGGGTCTCGCCGCCGCCGGCGCGATCGACGACACCGACGACGCGCGCGTCGACGCCGTCGCGCACCACTTCGTCGCGGTGTCGACGGCTCTCGACAAGGTCGAGGCCTTCGGCATCGACCCCGCCAACGCCTTCGGCTTCTGGGACTGGGTCGGCGGGCGATACTCGGTCGACTCCGCGATCGGTCTGTCGCTGATGATCGCGTTCGGCCCCGCCGCGTTCCGCGAATTGCTCTCGGGTTTCCACGCTGTCGACGTCCACGTGGCGACGACGCCGGTCGAGCGCAACGTCCCGGTCCTGATGGGGCTGCTCAACGTCTGGTACACCAACTTCCTCGGCGCGCAGTCGCACGCGGTCCTGCCCTATGCCCAGCAGTTGAGCCGGTTCGCCGCGTACCTCCAGCAGCTGACGATGGAGTCCAACGGCAAATCCGTGCGGTGGGACGGCTCGCCCGTCACGACCGACACCGGCGAGATCTTCTGGGGCGAGCCGGGAACGAACGGGCAGCATGCGTTCTACCAGCTCATCCACCAGGGCACCCGCTTGATCCCCGCCGACTTCATCGCGTTCGTCAATCCCGCCTACCCGCTGGCCGACGACGGCCGCGATGTGCACGGGCTCTTCCTCGCGAACTTCCTCGCGCAGACGAAGGCTCTCGCGTTCGGGAAGACCGCCGAAGAAGTCGAGGCCGAGGGCACCACGGGCGCCCTCGTCGCGGCACGGACCTTCCCCGGCAACCGTCCGACGACGTCGATCTTCGCCCCGGCATTGACGCCCGCGGTCCTCGGTCAGCTCATCGCGCTGTACGAGCACATCACCTTCACGCAGGGCACGATCTGGGGCATCAACTCCTTCGACCAGTGGGGTGTCGAGCTCGGCAAGCAGCTGGCTCTGCAGATCGCTCCCGCGATCGAGGGTGACGACGACGCCCTCGCGTCCCAGGATGCCTCGACCGCCGCGCTGCTGAACTACTACCGCGCGCACCGTTCCTGACGCGAACAGCTCCGACCGCACGCCGAACGGGTCGATCCGCGAGATTTTCCTCGCCGGATCGGCCCGTTCGTCTGTTCGGGGGAGTCGCTTCGGCGGATACCCCGGCCCTGCCCGCTGCGGGGTGGCGAGTAGTTCGCGGGAATACACGGTGAGAGAGCTTTTCCGAAGGGATGCCAGGCGCCCCCGTCGAGGCCCTGTCCGGTGCCGCGGTGTGCTGCGCGATCCCGCTGTCCCGGCGGCAGGCCTCCCACGAGCCTTTCAGGTAACGAAGAGATAACGCTCAGACGTGCCGCTCACACTCGGGGACTTGTGTCGACCCGACGGCACATTTCGCGCTCGCGCCCGACGAGTTGCGCCCCTGACGAAAGATCTCACCTGTTTTGTTGCGTTCCGATGTAAAGCTCACCCATGTCCGCCGCGCTCGTCGCACCCTCGTCACCGCCGCCACGTGTGCCGGTGTCGCCCTGGGGCTGGTGGCGACCACGGGACTGGCCGCGGCCTCGCCGCTGTCGCTTCCCGACGCCTCGGCATCCGATTTTTCGGCTCCCGCGTTCCGCGCCGGCCAGGTCATCGGCTCCGCACCCACCCTGCAGGGGGTGATCGGTGACGCGGATGCCGCGCTGACACGCGCCGAGACCACGCTCGCGGATGCCGCCACCGTCGAGGCCGACATCGCCGCGGCCGGGCTGCCCTTGTCGGTGGGTGACCCCTCGGTCGACACCTCCGCGTTGGAGGGTGCGGCCGATCGGCTGTCGTCGTCGGATCTCTTCCCGGTGGTGCTCGTGCCCGCGCTCAGTCAGAACGCCGCGAGCGAGAGCGAGCGGGTTTCGGAGCGAGTGGCGCAGCTGCGCGGAAGTCTGAACGACGCCATCGTGGCAAAGGCTGCCGCGGACGCCGCCGCCGAAGCGCAGCGACAGGCTGAGGCCGCGGCCGCCGCGGAGGCGGAGCGCCAGCGGGAAGCGGCCGAAGCGCTCGCGCGCGTTAATACGCCCGAGGGGGCGAAGGAGTTCGCGGCGAAAACCGCAGCCGAGGAGTACGGCTGGGGTGGCGACCAGTTCTCATGCCTGGAGTCGCTCTGGACCAAGGAATCCAGCTGGAACTATCAGGCCTACAACCCCAGCGGCGCCACCGGCATTCCGCAGTCGCTGCCCGGGAGCAAGATGGCCACGTTCGGCGATGACTGGCAAACGAACGCGGCGACCCAGATCAAGTGGGGCCTGGACTACATCGATCGTGCCTACGGAACGCCGTGCAGCGCGTGGGGTCACTCGCAGGCCACCAACTTCTATTGAGTCGGCGGCATCGGCGGATTCTCAGCGCCGATGACCCCACAGCGATATATCGTTGTATATCGCTGGACCCATCCGGGGTCCGCATCAGGAGGTCGTCATGAGTGGTTCATTCCTCGGAGACGCGTTCGGCGCACGCGGCGGTTCCGCCGGTCAGGGCTGGCCGATGTCCAACATCCTCGACGCGATGGAGCAGTTGCGCGCGCAGTTCGAGCAGAAGACGTCGAGCGGCTCCCGCATGAACAAGGGCGACGTGCGTTCGGCCGTCCTCTCGCTCCTGCTCGAGCAGCCGATGCACGGGTACCAGATCATCCGTGAGATCGAAGAGCGCAGCGGCGGCAGCTGGAAGCCGAGCCCCGGCTCGGTGTATCCCACGCTGCAGCTCCTCACCGACGAGGGCCTGGTCCGGGCCGAGGAGTCGGGTGGACGCAAGACGTACTCGCTCACCGAAGAGGGTCGCGCCGCCGCCGGTGACGAGACCACCGAGCGCACCGCTCCCTGGGAGTCGGCCGGCTCACGCGACAGCGGACGCATGACCGCGCTGCCCAAGGCCGGTGTCGAGCTCGCGCAGGCCGCCGCACAGGTGGCGCGTACGGGTGACAAGGAGCAGGTCGCTGCCGCCGTCGAGATCCTCGACGAGGCGCGCCGTAAGCTCTACTCCATCCTCGCCCAGAGCTGAGGGTGCCAGAGCCCGACGGCCGTCGTCAGGTCATCGGCATCCGGGAGATGCGATGACCGACGACGCCCTCATGCGCGCCCGCTACCGGCGCATCACCCGGTTCGCCGCGCGGTATCTCGTACAGGCCTGGTGGTATGAGCTGTTCCTGCCGCGGTTCGGTCTGGAGCGCATCTCCGCTCGCGGCCGCACCCGGCGGATGCAGATCATCGCGCGCCGGTTCCACGCTCTCGCGATCGATCTCGGCGGTCTGATGATCAAGGTGGGACAGTTCATGTCCTCCCGGCTCGATGTCCTCCCCCCGGTGATCACGAAAGAGCTCGAGGGTCTGCAGGACGAGGTCCCGTCGGTGCCGTTCGCGCAGATGCGCGTCCGCGCCGAAGAAGAACTCGGGATGCCACTCGAGCGCGCCTTCGCGATGGTCGACGAGCGTCCGCTCGCCGCCGCCTCTCTCGGGCAGGCGCACCGTGCGATCCTCACCGACGACCTCGCCGAAGACACCGGGTTGCGCGAGGTCGTGGTCAAGATCCAGCGCCCCGGCATCGACCGCATCGTCGACGTCGACCTGCGTGCTCTGCGCAAGGTCGGCGGATGGTTGAGCCGCGTCGCCCTGGTGCGTGACCGTGTCGACATGCCGGCGTTGGTCGAGGAGTTCGCGGCCACGAGCCTGGAAGAGATCGACTACCTCCACGAAGCGTCCAATTCCGAGCGTTTCGCCGACGATTTCGGTGGCGAAGGGGGAGTGGCCGTGCCCGAGGTGGTGTGGGAGCGCACGACGCGTCGCCTGCTCACCCTCCAGGACGTCACGGCGATCAAGATCAACGACGTAGACGCTCTTCGTGCCGCCGGAATCGACCCGTCCGAGGTCGCCGCCCGCTTCGCCGCGGTCATGTTCGACCAGCTCTTCGACGACGGCTTCTTCCACGCCGACCCGCACCCGGGCAACGTCTTCGTCACCCCCCTGCCCACAACGACGGATGCCGGCTCCCCGGCCTGGCGGTTCACCTTCATCGACTTCGGGATGATGGGCGAAGTGCCGCCGAACCTCCGCCGGGGTCTGCGCCGGGTGCTGATCGCCGCGGCCTCCCGCAATGGCAAGGGCCTCGTCGACGGCATCCGCGACATCGGGGTGCTGCTCCCCTCGGCCGACACGGTCCAGCTCGAGCGCGCGATGACCCAGTTGTTCTCGCGCTTCGGCGGCATGGGCTTCGCCGAGCTCCAAGAGGTCGATCCGCGCGAGTTCCGCGCGTTCGCCGTCGAGTTCGGTGACGTCGTGCGTGCCCTTCCGTTCCAGCTGCCCGAGAACTTCCTGCTCATCGTGCGCGCGATGTCGCTCACGAGCGGGATGTGCAGCGCGTTGGACCCGGCCTTCAACATCTGGGATGCCGTCGAGCCCTACGCCCAGCGGCTGATCCGTGAAGAGAGCGGCAACACCGTCCAGGCGTTTGCCCGTGAAGCCGTCTCGGTCGCGGCGCTCACCGCGCGCTTGCCGCGGCGCCTGGACTCGCTCATCTCGCGCGTGGAGGAGGGCGGCGTCTCCGCGCAGGTGCCCCGCGTCGAACGGCGTCTGCGCGACCTCGAGCGCATGATCCGCCGAGTTGTGTCGTCGGTGTTGTTCACCGGCCTCCTCCTCGGCGGCATCCTGCTCCAGGCCGAGCAGGCGTTCTTCGGCACGCTGCTGATGGTCGTGTCGATCGCCCCGCTGTCGCACGCGCTGCTGGCGGGTGTGATCGCCCGCCGCAACGGAGCCTGAAACGACGACGCGCCGTACCGGATTTCTCCGGCACGGCGCGTCGTGGTCGAACGGGGGTCAGTACCACCCGACGGACTGGGAGTGGCCCCACGCGCCGCACGGGCTGCCGTAGCGACCGGAGATGTAACCGAGACCCCACGAGATCTGGGTCGCCGCGTTGGTCTGCCAGTCGCCGCCGGCCGAAGACATCTTGCTGCCGGGCAGGGCCTGGGGGATGCCGAAGGCGCCGCTGCCGGAGTTGTAGGCCTGGTAGTTCCAGCCGGACTCCTTGTTCCACAGCGACACGAGGCAGGAGAACTGGTCGTCGCCCCAGCCGAAGCCGGCCAGCATGCCGCGCGCGGTCGACTGCGCGCCGCCGGGGCTGTTGTCGCCCGAGCCGCCACCGCCGGACGGAGCCGCCGGCCGCGCAGGGGTTCCGCCGGACGATGACGGCGTCGAACGCGCGGCGGCGGCCTCTTCCGCAGCCTTGGCCTTGGCGGCGGCTTCGGCCTCCTGGCGGGCCTTCTCGGCGGCTTCTTCGGCCTGCTTCTTCGCCACGGCGGCGTCGAGGCTGCCGCGCAGCTCGGCGACCCGCTGGTTCACGGTCGAGGCGGCGGTGGTGACCTGATCCGTCAGCTCCGGCAGCAGCGTGGCGGGGAGCGACTGCGCCTCGGTGAGTCGCTGCGCGGCGCCGTCCAGCGCAGCGGTGTCCACGGTGGCGGGCTGGCCGATGTCGAGCCCGGATGCCGCGATGTCGTTCTGCACCGAGGTCGCTGCCTGTGCGCTCGTCGAGGCTGCGGTGACCGCGGCGCGGGCGGCGATGGCCTCCGGAGCGGCGGAGGTGGTCGGGGTGCTGTACGCCGCGAGACGGAACGAGGCCGACGTCAGGTCGGCGGGGGAGGCGGCGGATGCCAGCGGTGCGGTGCCCGTGAGGGCTGCGGTCGCGAGGACCCCGACGGCGAGGAATCCCGCCGTCAGAGCGGGCCGGCGGCGTGCGCGGCGGGAAGCCTGGCGACGGTCGCGGCGGTTGGATGGGGGCGTCGAATCAGAGCGCATATAACCGGTTTCGTGTGGGGAGGACGGCGCGGGTTTCGCACGTCCGACCCGCGATGAGCGGGCACGAGTCCGGGAGCCTGGCACGGCAGTCTGGACGCAACCTGGGCGGACGGGTCGTCGAAGGGAGCAGAAACGTGCTGATCCGAGGCGTTTCCGAAGGCGGTCGAAGAGTGTCGGGGCGCTTTGCTCCCGCGTGCGGGGGTTCCGGTGACCTGCCCCGCGGGAAGCGGTCGGATTCTGGTAGCCTTGAGCGTCACCCGTGTGGCTCGTCTCGCATGTCCGAGAACCGGGTCGGGTGGCATCGCACGAAACAATCCGCTTCGCTTCGGCGTGGCATCCGTTCGTCTCGACGATCGGAGCCCGAGGGGCCGCGTCCGGGAGGACGGGTCCACGTGAGTCGAAGCCCGACACCAACCCCAACTAGGACAACCCACTACATGACTACCGCAACGACCGCCCCGGCCATCAAGCAGGTCGCGATCAACGACATCGGCTCTGCTGAAGACTTCCTGGCCGCGGTCGAGAAGACTCTGAAGTTCTTCAACGACGGCGACCTCATCGAAGGCACCGTGGTGAAGATCGACCGCGACGAGGTCCTCCTCGACGTCGGTTACAAGACCGAGGGTGTCATCCCCTCGCGCGAGCTTTCGATCAAGCACGACGTCGACCCCAACGAGGTCGTCAACGTCGGCGATCACGTCGAGGCCCTCGTTCTCCAGAAGGAGGACAAGGAAGGCCGCCTCATCCTGTCCAAGAAGCGCGCGCAGTACGAGCGCGCGTGGGGCGACGTCGAGAAGATCAAGGAGAACGACGGTGTCGTCACCGGCTCCGTGATCGAGGTCGTCAAGGGTGGCCTCATCGTCGACATCGGCCTCCGCGGCTTCCTGCCGGCTTCGCTCATCGAGCTGCGCCGCGTCCGTGACCTCACGCCGTACCTCGGAGATCGAGGCCAAGATCCTCGAGCTCGACAAGAACCGCAACAACGTCGTGCTCTCGCGCCGCGCCCTGCTCGAGCAGACGCAGTCCGAGTCGCGCACCACGTTCCTCAACAACCTCCACAAGGGCCAGGTCCGCAAGGGCACGGTCTCGTCGATCGTCAACTTCGGTGCGTTCGTCGACCTGGGCGGCGTCGACGGTCTCGTCCACGTCTCCGAGCTCTCGTGGAAGCACATCGAGCACGCCTCCGAGGTCGTCGAGGTGGGCCAGGAGGTCACCGTCGAGATCCTCGAGGTCGACCTGGACCGCGAGCGGGTTTCGCTGTCGCTCAAGGCGACGCAGGAAGACCCGTGGCAGGTCTTCGCTCGGACCCACGCGATCGGTCAGATCGCTCCGGGCAAGGTCACCAAGCTCGTTCCCTTCGGTGCATTCGTCCGCGTGGCCGACGGCATCGAGGGTCTCGTGCACATCTCGGAGCTGTCCGGCAAGCACGTCGAGCTCGCCGAGCAGGTCGTGTCGGTGGGCGAAGAGGTCTTCGTCAAGATCATCGACATCGACCTCGAGCGTCGCCGCATCTCGCTGTCGCTCAAGCAGGCCAACGAGTCGGTCGACCCCAACGGCACCGAGTTCGACCCGGCCCTGTACGGCATGGTCACCGAGTACGACGAGCGTGGCGAGTACAAGTACCCCGAGGGCTTCGACCCCGAGTCGGGTGCGTGGCTCGAGGGCTTCGACGCTCAGCGCGAGCAGTGGGAGCAGGAGTACGCCGCTGCCCAGGGTCGCTGGGAGGCTCACAAGGCTGCCGTCGCCAAGGCCCTCGAGGCCGAGGCTGCCAACCCGATCGACTCGGGTTCGTTCGGTGGCAACTTCTCGTCGGAGTCGCCCGCCCAGGGCACCCTCGCCGACGACGAGTCCCTCGCCGCTCTGCGGGAGAAGCTCAGCGGTCGCTGATCGTCTCACCTTCACCGAAGGCCGGTACCTCCACGGAGGTATCGGCCTTCGGTCGTTCCTGCGCAAGCCCTGCTGTGTCGCAATGGTGCTGGTCGACAATGGATCCATGGCACAAAGACTTCCGCTCCTGATCGCCCTGGCCGGCGCCGCCGTGCTCTTCCTCTCGATCGCTTTCGTGTTCGCACTCGTGCTCGGCGCGATGTTCTTCGGCGGCATCGAGTTCACCGGTGGACACATGGATGCCGAAGCCTCCGGCATCAGCTTCGTGTTGACGTCGTGAGCACACATCACCCCTCGGGCCCGGCGACGTTCGCGTCGACCGGGCCCGAGGTCGTACTTCCGCGTGTTTCCGGGG